>JAAXOC010000040.1 GCA_014237145.1 ANME-2 cluster archaeon | reverse complement strand
ACCTTTTGGTGTAAGTGTAACTTCTTCCATGAAAATCACCCCTCTGCATTGATCTTGATCGGTGTCGGATTCATCAGGTAGCTATCCGGCGTTGGATAGTGGGCAAAACCAACTGTGTAGTATTTGAACCACTCCTTAACGTCAGCGAGCATATCCTTCTCACCCTGTTCTTTTACTTTCACATCAGCGTAATACGTCCTCTTTTCTGGTATTGCTACGATCTCACCCTGCCTGGATACGATACCTCCATCTTTTATGGTGTATTCTGCCTGTGAAAAGTTTCTTACCAGATTCCCGTAATCACGCGTGTCCAGATTGGTCGGGTCCATGTTATAGATGGTAACATCCCCATCCGCACCAAGACCAAGGCTGCCCTTCCTGTGTGATATACCAACTGTTCTTGCCGGGGTGGCTCTTGTCAGTACCGCAATATCATAGAGTGACATCTCCCGGTCCACAGCACCAAGGTCGCTCCTGTCGCGAGCCCATTTATGACACTCGTTAAAGGTAGCTTCCCTTGCTTCCTGCGACATTAGCCAGGCAAGGATATTCGGATACTTCAAAAACGTGCCTCCGTTGGGGTGGTCGGTTGTAATAATAGACTTCCACACATCTTTTACAAGCAGCAGGAGCTCAAGACCCATTGCCCACTGGACACTGTGTATCGGGTTGCTCTTAAGGTATGTAAAAGGCAAAATACCAGAACCGCACTCCATCTCCACATCAGTATTTGACCACTTGTTGCCTGTAAGTTTATACAGGTTATGTATAGCCGGGCCGTCACCAGTCATAACTGTTGCTTCCCCGAAAGGAACACAACCGCTGTCCATTACAATGTAATCGGTCTTGTTCACGTGATCTATGATTGCTTTTGTTCCGGATTCAAAGTCCCCCCAGCTTGTTCCCCCGAAACTGTTGAACTGTGCATGTGTGAGGTACACTGACTGTTTCCTTTTAGAGTCCACCTTAGTTTCTGCCCACTCGACATCAAGGTTCTGGTGCGTCTTGATATGCGATGGTATTTTAAGTGAATCTTTTGTTATCTCAAAGCATCCGGGCTGCCCGAGGTTGTTGCAGTGGAGATGCATTGACATGGGAAGTCCGAGAAGTTCATTGATCTCGCACAGCCCGTGTATCATCTCTCTCGGAGTGACACCGAAGTGGATGTTTGCCTCATCGAGTGCCCCTATATTCTCTGCCCAGCCCCAGTTCTCAACACCTGCCGGATTGACGCACTTGATCCCGTAGGTCTTGTGTGTCCTCATCATCCAGGCAACATAATTCGCAGCCCTCTCGATCTCACCATCGCGCAGGTAGCGCATCAAAAACCAGTTGTTACCCAGCACGAGGTAGCCACCTGTGTCTATCATCGGGATCGAACGCATCTCTTCATGCGTGTGGCGTGCTTCAAGTGGCGGGACCGCAGCTTCAAAGACAGTAGTATATCCCATCTGGGAATATTGGTACCCTTCAAGATACACGGATGGAACAGTATAACCGGTACCTGAGTGGGTAAGTGGGGTTTTCTTCCTGGTCCACTTGTAACTATCTTCGGGGCGCATCATCCTTCCGCCGTTGACCTTTGCTCCTGCAATATGGGAGTGTGAATCAACACCGCCAGGCATGACGGTCATGCCCTTTGCATCGATCGTCTTCGCATTCTTCATCTCAGCACTGGATAGTTCCCGCACCACTTTTCCGTCTTTTACGAAGATATCCATTAGCTCCCCGTCGATCTCATTTAAGGGATCAAACACATATCCATTCCTGATTGCTATTGTTTTATTACCAGCCATGATCACACCTCCTTTATTTCTAGCTTTATCGCATCCACTGGACAGATCATAGCACATGTGCCACAGCCGTTACACAGTTCCTGGTCAAGTACTTTAACAGTACCATTCAGAATCTCAAGCAGCGGTTTGCTGTCCAGTTCGTTGAGATGCCCGGAAGCGAGATATGGATCTGATAAGGCGTTGACCGGACATACTATGACGCAGTTCCCGCATCCGAGACACATGTCTTCATCTGTGGCCAGTATCGTGGTTCGCTTTGGTTTAGGAGTGGGTATGTCGACAAGTTTCTTTTCAAACGGGTTTTTCTTTGCCATTTCAGGCACGATCGCACTTTTTGTAACAGTTATGGAATCAACTGGACAGGCAACTGCACAGGCACCACAGTAAATACATGCATCCGGTCTGTGAGTGACTTTCTCAACCCTCTCGCCTGCGTCCCATTTACGGGCAAATACAGCATCACACGGACACACGTCTATACAGGTGCGGCATGTCTGGCAGGTATCTTCGTCCATCTTCCACTCGCCTGCAAAAGGCTTTTCCACTGTGATGGCATCGACAAGACAAACAGCCGCACACCAGCCGCAGTGTACACAGCATTCCTGGTTGATCGTAGTCTTACCATCCATAACAACGCTGCCGTCGTTTGCCAGCCACTGCTTAACTTCGATGCACCCTTGAGGGCAAACCTGCTCACACAGGCCGCAGTGCATGCAGTCGTCGTTTACGGTCGTGGGCTTTATGGCACCATGAATGTACATCTCATCTTTCACAGTCTTGCCATCCTGCCTCATTTCCCGTGCACCTGTCGGGCACACCTTGGCACACATCCCGCATACTATACAGGTATCCGGTATGCTATTAAGAAAAGCATTATCAACGAGTCCCCTTGCCACGGCACCCACAGATCCGATCACAAGAGAATCTTTTGGGCAAATCATTACGCAGGTTCCGCACAACACACATTTCTCAGGGATATAAACCAGCTGCTTATCGTCTTTTGTCTGAAACACCGATTCGTTCATTTAATTTCCTCCAATTCCACCTATTTATTATGCTGTGCATGTACTGCAGAGAACTTCTTCTCCATACTTGACAAAATATTCCCTGCACCCCCCACACATTTTTATGCACTTGTTTGGTTTTATAGGAACTTCAACATCGACCATTTCGTAAGTATACGCATCATCTCCGGATTTCATGAGATCATGGATGGCCTCTTTATGGGAGACCTTCGCAGTATTCAGGTACCATGCGTGTAATTTTGGATATTTTTTTGTCCTATCCGGATCCAGGTATATCCTGATCCCACGCACTGATGTCACACCCACCGGAGCATGCCTGTTTACCACAACTGCCATCTTCCCGGAGTCTGCAATCTTTAAGCCCTTGTTTCCGATGGTAGCACCCCCGAGTACCTGGAAAGGATCCGGAAGGCAGTTGTATGTCTCACATGTCACAAATATGCGCTCTCCATCCTCTAGGTCAAGTACCTTTTTTGCAATGTTGAACATCTGGACACCTATGAATGCCCCGGTACTCAGGTATCCGTGGAACGGAACCACCTTCCCGATCTGTGAAAGCAGTTCAGGGTCCCGGATTTGCTGGATAATTTCGTCCATGTGATTAACCTCAGAAGATATTGTATTCCAATTACCACCATTTGATCAATGGTCATTTGCAATTTAAAGCGTTATGATATTTAAACATAACGTATTTATACAAACAGAAATAGAAACAGAAATCTATAACAGCATGTTACACATGCAAAGTTACACCGGATACAGGCATACACAACTGGGCATGCACAACCAAAGGGATGTGCACAGGAAACATAATGAAAAAAATAGCAATATTCGCAATGATCATGCTTTGCAGTGCAATCACACTCGGATGCATTGAAGAGAAGCAGGAACAGGTCTCAACAGTTGGTGAAACTGCCAGTGAACTTACCCCACCAGCGGCAGAAAAACCGCAGTCGCTCATGGTATATTGTGGTGCCGGAATGAGAATACCAATGGATGAGATCGGAACACTATTTAAGAAGAAATATGGCATTTCAATCGTTTACAACTATGCCGGATCAGGTCACCTGTTAAACCAGATCGGACTGGCGCAAATGGGAGATGTCTACCAGCCAGGGGCAATGTACTATTTAGATATTGCTAAAGAGAAGAGTTTTATTGATTACGAAAAGATCGTAGCCTACCACGTACCTGTAATAGCAGTCCAAAAGGGAAATCCTGCGAATATAACCTGTCTGGCAGATCTCACAAAGCCCGGGGTAAGACTTGCAATGGGAGATCCAAAAGCCAGTGCGATCGGCAAAGTAGGAAATAATATACTGGAAAAGAATGGGATTAAGGATGCCGTGGAGATAAACACCACCGTTCGTGGTGCCACTGTAAATGCACTTATCGTTTATGTATCCAGAGGAGATGTGGATGCGGCGATCACATGGAGGGAATCTGTGCTTTTTGCTTTGGATGAAACGGATGTCGTAGAGATACCTGAGAATGAGAACATCATAAAGACAATTCCGATAGGTGTGCTGACATTTTCGGAAAATAAAGAATATGCACGAAATTTTGTTGATCTCGTCACATCTGATGAAGGCAAGACGATATACGAAAAATACGGTTTTGTCCCATATCCGGATGAAAGTTAGGGAGTACTACATATGAAACTAATGAGTGATGTATATGAAATTGATAGATGACCTGATATCTGATCTACCAGATACAAAAGTCCGTGATGTTCATGTTGGTTATACATGGATAGGCGTTTTGAGTAAAAACTGTGGAGTTGCAAAAAATTTTGGTGCACCACATAATTCCATGGTGCGGGATATTGGCAGACTGACCGGAAAAACGGCACTTGAACTTGCAGAATACTTGCGATCATGGAACATGATAGAAGCAGGTCTGGGTCTTGCAGCAGTCAACTCGTTGATCTCTCCACAAGGCAAAGAATTAAATGTCAACGATTTCCTCCTTGAGAACGGCATTGGGAAGAAAATAGCGATGATCGGTCATTTTCCGGTTGCGGATGAACTGCGAAAATGTGCAGATGAACTATGGGTCATAGAGCAGCAGCCTAAAAAGGGGGACCTGCCTGATACCGCATCAGAACATTTCGTTCCAAAAGCGGATATTGTTGTGATAACAAGTTCTGCGATCATAAACAAGTCGATCGAGCGATTACTGGAATTGAGCCTGGGATTTACCATTGTTCTTGGTCCGGGCACACCGATGTCTGATGTTTTGTTTGATTATGGTGTGGATATGATCGCCGGAGTAAAAGTAGTGGATGAAAAGAGGATGATGGCGAAGATCGCAGAGGGCGGTGGCAGGGTAAAGCAATTTGAGGATGCGATCGATTTCCTTGTGATGGAAAAATAAGCTATCCAAAGGAAGGTAGAGGATTATGGCAGGATATGGTTTGTGCGAAAAGCGGTTAAATTCCATATATCCATGTTCATATTTTCATATTTTACTGTCCCTGATAGCTGGTATATTCTTTGGTTTTATTGTGTCCGTAATCGCATGCCTTCTTACTGCAACATCGTTCACTGAGTTCATCGATGTGATCAGATCGCCAGAGATATTCTCATCTATCATACTCAGCCTTGAGACATCGTTTGTCGTTGTCCTTCTTGCACTTTTTTTCGGGGTTCCGGGCGCATACTTCCTTGCAACCAGACGGTTCAGGGGCAGTAGTATCCTTGATACATTAATTGATCTTCCAATCGTATCTCCTCCGCTTGTATGTGGTCTTGCGATCCTCATCGCATTCGGGGGTCAGGGAATATTCAGGCATTTCGAGGTCCTGTTCACGATAAAGGGAATAATCATCGCACAACTCTTTGTCGCATCTCCATTCTTAATACGCTCGGCAAGGACTGCATTCGAATCGATCAATCAAGACACGATAAAAGCTGCGAGAACACTTGGAGCATCGGAATTCTACACATTCAGGAAAATATCGCTTCCACTTGCACGCAACGGAATTATTTCGGGAGTTGTAATGACATGGGCCCGTGCGCTTGGTGAGTTCGGTGCAACTGCGATGGTAGCGGGATGTATACCATACAGGACCGAGACGATGACGATCGGTATCTATATGCATGCGATGTCAGGCGATCTTGGCGCTTCAGTTGCCCTCTCTTTGCTCCTGATGTTTTCTGCTTTTACAACGCTTATTGTGTTCAAATATTTAGGGAGGTACAATGATCTGTCTGGATGAAGTCTGCAAGTCTTTTGGAGAAAATGATGTATTACGATCTTTAAATCTGGATGCGAAACATGGGGAAATGCTTGTTCTTCTCGGACCTTCCGGATGTGGAAAGACAACAACACTTTCAATCATTGCCGGGCTGGAAAAGGAAGATAGAGGAGATATTTATGTAGATGGAGCACGAATAAATAATGTACCTCCGGAAAAGAGAGATATCGGTTTCGTATTCCAGAATTATGCACTATTCCCGCATTTAAGCGTATTTGAGAACGTTAGATTCGGTTTGAAAGCAAGAGGGATAGATGACAAAAAGAGAGTGAAAGAAGCGCTTGAAACCGTTGGTCTTGATGGACTCGATAATATGAACCCGATGAAACTGAGTGGAGGTGAACAACAGCGGGTCGCACTTGCAAGGGCAATCGTAACAGACCCGCGATGTATCCTGATGGATGAGCCGCTAAGCAGCCTGGATGCGATCGCTCGTGAACGATTGAGATATGAGATGAAGCGATTGCAAAAAGAGATTGGCGTAACAAGCATCTACGTGACGCACGACCAGGTGGAAGCAATGATACTTGGTGACCAGGTAGCTGTTCTGAACAAAGGAACAGTTGAAGAGGTTGGAATACCTGAGAAAATTTTTTATAAGCCTGAAAGTGAATTTGTAGCGAGGTTTGTTGGGATGAAGAATATATTTGACGGAAAAGTTGTCTCCCTGGACAGGGATGAGGGTGTGATGGGTGTATCAACAGAAAACTTTGATCTGACAGCGGTTTTCATGCCTCTGGGCGAAGGGGATCGTGTGAAGGCTTGCATCAGGCCGGAGGAGATCATCCTGATGAGGTCCAACCAGGGAACAAGTGCAAGGAACCTGATAAGCGGCAAGATCATCAATATATTTCCAAATGGTCATCTAATGCGGGTTCTGGTCGATGTCCATGGTGATGAGATGTCTGTTGATGTAACAAGACTGGCAGTCCATAATCTTAAACTGAAGAGTGGAGATGATGTCCACTTAACATTTAAGGCATGCTCTGTCCACGTGATACTATGAAATGTTGAAGCAGATAAAGGATGATTGACACTTAATGATTTAATTGAAAATTGATGATCAACGATCGATAATCGATGTGAGAGAATGAACATGACAGTAGAAGAGCAGGTAAAACTGGCTAAAGGCGCGGCATTGAAAATTGCATCTGCTTCAACTTTGGCAAAGAACAGTGCACTTGAGCGTATGGCTCATGATCTGGATGCGAAAAGGGATGAGATTCTTAAGAAGAATGCAAAGGATGTAGGTAAAGCTAAGGACGAAGAACTCACACATGCACTTATAAAAAGGCTTGAACTTAATGATAAAAAAATTGATGAATTGATCGAGGGTGTACGATCCGTGATCGGACTTGAAGATCCGGTTGGAAAGGTTCTCAACGCAACCGAACTTGATAAGTCGCTCACTCTTTACAAGGTGTCCACTCCGATCGGTCTTATCGGCGTGATCTTTGAGTCCAGACCTGATGCGCTTGTCCAGATATCGGCGCTCTGCATCAAGTCAGGGAATGCAGTCGTACTGAAAGGAGGTTCTGAGGCAAACCACAGCAACAGGATTCTTTTCAACCTGATAAAAAATGCAGTTGAGGTGGACGGGATGTTTAAGGATTCGATCCAGCTTGTCGAGACGAGAGAAGACGTGCGTGAGATGCTGAAACTCGACAACTACATTGATCTCATAATCCCGAGAGGTTCCGGTGAACTTGTCAAGTACATACAGGAGAACACAAAGATCCCTGTACTCGGGCATTCGGAAGGGATATGCCATGTATATGTGGATAAGTATGCCGATCTCAATATGGCGGTTGATATCGCATTCGATTCGAAATGCCAGTATGCTGCGGTCTGCAATGCAATGGAAACCCTCCTTGTTCATGAGGGTGTTGCGGATAAGTTCCTGCCTGCGGTCAAGGCAAGATATGATGAGCAGGGCGTTGAGTTGAGGGGGGATAAGCGGACTATAGCGGTGATCGGGTGTGCCGAGGCGTCAGGGGGTGACTGGGGATGTGAATACAACGACCTCATCCTCTCAATAAAGGTCGTTGACTCGACCGGAGATGCCATCGGTCACATAAACAAATACGGCAGCCACCACACCGATGCGATCGTAACATCTAATGAGAAAACGGCGCAGCGTTTCTTAAACGAGGTCGATTCATCTTCTGTTATGTGGAACTGCTCTACGAGGTTTGCAGATGGGTTCAGGTATGGGCTTGGTTCCGAGGTAGGGATATCGACTGGCAAGATCCACTCGCGCGGACCTGTCGGACTTGAGGGGCTTACGATCTACAAGTACAGATTGACAGGGAATGGGCAGATCGTTGGTGATTATGTCGATGGCAGTAAGCGGTTCACCCATCGACGGCTGGTGTGAGATATGAGGTCACTCAGAGCAAATCGGGTTGTTGTTAAGATCGGAACGAACACGCTTGCCAGCGAGGGGAGGGGTCTTAACTACGGATTGATCGAGAACATTGCAGAGCAGATATCCGAACTCAAGAGGCAGGGAAAGGAGTTCATTGTAGTTACATCGGGTGCGATCGGACTCGGGTGCAGTGAACTTTCGCTTCCAAAGCGACCATCCGAGATCGTTTTGAGGCAGGTTTGTGCTGCAATCGGGCAGAGCAAGGTTATGGAGGTGTATCATCGCGCCTTTGAACACTACAGCGGGATCGTTGCCCAGATACTCCTCACTTATGATGACTTCAGTGATGAGAAGAAACATGAGAACTTAAGGAACGGGATACGCGAACTCCTGAGGTTGGATGTTACGCCGATCGTCAATGAGAATGATGTTGTTGCTATAGACGAGATAGGTAAGACGTTTGGTGATAATGACAGTCTTTCAGCGATGGTCGCTGTTGATACAGGTGCGGATCTCCTGATAATCCTGACCGATGTTGACGGATTATATGACCGCGATCCGGGAGATAACGAAGGTGCAAGGTTGATCAGGACAGTTACAGCGATAACGCCGGAGATCGAGGTGATGGCTGGTCAAACCGGATCCAAACTTGCTGTTGGAGGAATGAGGACAAAGATCACTACTGCCAGGACCTGTATGGAAGCAGGTTGTGATGTGGTGATCGCAAATGGGAGAGAGGTTGATGTGATAAGGAAGATCGTTGAAGGGGAGGAAATGGGGACGTTGTTTTGTGGGAGGAGATTATCCTGATCGAAACATACCAGAAGAAAAACGCAGGGAAACCACATGATACAGGGAACTTGAGTGATACTATAAACTTGAGTGATACGATGAACTTAAGTGATACGGTGAACTTGAGTGATACGGTGAACTTGAGTGATACGGTGAACTTGAGTGATACGGTGAACTTGAGTGATACGGTGAACTTGAGTGATACGGTGAACTTGAGTGATACGGAGTGATACGGTGAACTTGAGTGATACGGTGAACTTGAGTGATACGGTGAACTTGAGTGATACGGTGAACTTGAGTGATACGGTGAACTTGAGTGATACGGTGAATCCATTTAATTCCCTGACACCAGTGGACGATGCAAAGAAGATCCTGGATGGATTCACTTTTGATCGAAAAACTTATGTGGATATTAAAGATTCATTCGGACGTGTTCTGGCAGGGGACATTATTTCTAAGATAAAGGTTCCACCTTATGATCGGGCAGAGAAGGATGGGTATGCGATCATGGATCAAAATCCCGATCAAAGAACATTCGAATTGATCGGAGAGACACTTGCCGGAGATGAACGGGAGGTGATCATCAAAAGTGGTGAGTGTTGCTGGGTTGCAACCGGTGCGAAGATCCCGGTGGGTACAAATCTTGTTATTCCGGTTGAAGACACAGAAGAATGTAGTGATGATGTTGGAATTAGAATTAAAGTTTGTGAATCCAGAGTGGAATTGAATATTTCAAGGAAAGGGTGTGATATTGAGCGTGGAGCGACAGTTCTAGAGGAAGGCTGTCTTTTAAATGAGCGAAATATTGGGATACTCGCATCACTGGGTATCAGGAACGTGAGGGTCTATGATACACCTAATGTTGCGATTATCTCTACTGGTGATGAACTCACGCAGATCAATGATGTGAATTCATTGACACTTTCAGCGATCGTGAAACAATCGGGTTGCTCACCATTTTTTATTGGAACAGTATCCGATGATTCCGGGGATATAAAAAAGAAGTTGGATGAAGCACTTAAATATGACATCATACTGACGTCGGGAGGTGTTTCTGTTGGAAAAAAAGACCTTATGCCGGAGGTGGTTTTTGGGATGGGGGAGATACTCTTCCACGGTGTCAGGATGCGGCCTGGTATGCCAATGCTCGCAGGTAAAATAGATGAAAAACCGATTCTCTGTATGCCTGGAAATGTAACGTCATGTCTGGTCTGTGCCAATGTGTTTTTACTTCCAATGCTGAGATATATGACACATCTTCCGTTCATCAGGGAAATAAGGAGTGCAAGATTGTCAGAGGAAGTGACTTCAGAATATGGGATGCGTCGCTATCTTCCGGTTAAACTGGCAGGAGATGTTGCATATCCTACGTTCAATGGGTCCGGCCTGATCACATCGATAGCATACGCGGATGGTTTTGTAGTGATCAGGGAGGATGAAACGTTGACGGAAGGGGAAGTTGATGTCTGGGTTTTTTGAGATTTTTTAATGGTAGTGTGATAAGAAGTTGCATCATAAATTGCTTTGAAGCTACCCCTTTCTTTTGGAGTAATCCTCCTGAGGTATGCGTCAGCGGTAACGCTGGTGTGTAATGCCTCAGGACAATATGGAGAAATCTGAAAACGTTCTGTGTACCCGGTGGCACTGGCATGAAAAGAATCTGTTTTATCTAAGAGGGCATACCATGCACTTGTATCAACAAAAATCCTGGGCATTTAATTCACTTCAATATAAATAATGGTCGTGTTTGCCAGCTACATCTGTTAAGCCACTGCTGCCTGCACCGATAATTTTGGACATTGCCTTTTTCTGTGAATATAAAAGTTCTAATTCATCTTCGGGTATGACCATCAGGTGTACGTGTTTATGTTCAGGGAGGTCTACTTTTTGAAGGGGTTTGAATATCCCATTCTCGTAAACAGCAGGTATTGCTTCTGTCATGATAACCATTTAAAATTGTACTTATCATTAAATAAAGTTACCTTACTCTTTTTCATTATTCACTAACCTGGGTTGTGAATCATTAAAGCACCAGCATCCGGTACGAAGCATCAGGGCCTGGCGCGGGGGGAGTGCAGGAGGAGCAGCGCAGGATGAGGTTGCAGGGGATTTCGGGGGACCAGTTGCCCCGGTAGTTGCCTTTGTGGGTAGCCCAGTCGCCGTGGTCCGGGAATGACCATACTGTAGTGGTCTGGGGTTTGAAGGAAATTATGTTTCTTCATATGGGCGACATTCACCTTCTGAAAATTCCCACTTAAAATTGACCCACTCAATGTTGGGGAGATCCTATTTTTACCGCCGCCCGGACCGCAAGCAAGCGCACCAAACGCCCCCGCGCCCCGGCCACAGTGTTAGAACCCAGTGGGTGCTTGAATCATAAGCAAGAGCAGTGACCGCACTGCCAGGCGATTTTTTATTCGGGAAAAATTACATATTTTCTGATACGAATGATAAACAAGATTGACAGGATACGATCCAATCACACAGTGCATCACACCACCACTACAACCTCAGACTGGAAATAGACGGAATCCTCAAAAGCTTCGCCATCCCAAAAACACCGCCCACAGAATCTGGCATCAAGCGACTCGCGATCCAAACAAAAGATCACCCACTAAAATACGCAGACTTCGAAGGCGAAATACCAAAATGACACGACGGCGCAGGAACAGTAACACACTGGGATTGGGCTTGTGGTCGAAGACCTCAGGGAGGTGAAAAGATACTGTTTGAACTGTCCGGCAACAAAATGCAGGGCAGGTATGCACTCATCAAGATTGGATTTGTCGCGCACCCTCATCCAGATCCTTGATTCATTTGTATATCTTTTTTCGTATATCCACGCTATGAAAAACAACTAAATCTTCATTATTCAAAATTTGATACACTATCCGATATTTACCAATTCGTCTTTTCCACAATCCTTTCAGGTTGCCAACAAGTGTAGTGCCACAATATGGATCGTCGAGAATCGTTTTAATCTCTTTGATCACTTTTAACTTGATATTTCCGGGTAGTTTTTTTGTTTCTTTTCGGAAACTGTTGGGAAGACGTGCTTTGTATGCCATTTTTATGCTAACACGTCATCAATTTCATCAAAAGAACAATCCATAAAATCCCCATTTTCTATATCGTCCTTGCTTCTTTTGATCGAATTCATTGTTTCAGTGTCCAATGAGACTTCCAAAGTTGCCATTATCTGCTCCATTTTATGGTACGATGAAAGCATATCTTCAAAAAGATCCCTTGGTATCGTAATCGTATCATGCTTTGATTCAAATGCAATTGCAGTCATTATATACACCATTAATTTTTCACAATTTAAACATTTCCCAATCATGCTCCCAAAAATGTGCG
>JAAXOC010000039.1 GCA_014237145.1 ANME-2 cluster archaeon | reverse complement strand
CTAATATAATTATTGATTAATTTGATTTTAGAATTGTGCCATATGCCTTTCATGATCTGACACTTTAAGGTTGACTTAACACTAGATATTGAATTTTTAAAAGACCAGATGGCTAATCTACAAAGAGATATCAGTGAAATCAATGCAGACCTTCATAGACTACGTCCTGAATATAGGGTGGAAGTTGAACAAATTTTAAGAGAAGGCGTTTTTGAGACGTATTCCAGCTTCGATAACTTGAGGAACGAAATTGAAAATGTATAAGCCAGGCATTGAATCTAATTACCAAACTCCCAAATGACTGATCGGGTCCTTTCGGTCCCGTTTCTTTTCCTGGAAATCATTTACTGCCGGCTCGGTAAAACTCCCGAAGGCCCAGTCCATCCCGTCCTTATCCAGGCCGTATATGCCCAGGTCGCAGCCCGGTGTTACCAGCATCATTTGCAGGTGTGTGACGTGCTCCGAGTCTTTTGAGTGAAAGTCGGGTCTGCGCAGGGGTCCCTTGCTGCCGCCGGATTTGTTCAGAGGGCAGGGATTTGTGGTTTTTTGGGTAGTCGAGTATGTGTATGTAATCGGCGTGTGGTGTGGTAAATGGGTTTTAAATATTGTGGAGAGGAAGTTGGGACGGTGGAGAAGGGGGGTGGTCTGTGAGGATTTTTAGGTGAAGATGGGTTGATTTTTATAAAATGTGGTTATAGGTGGATGTGTGGAGTATAATGTTTCAGACGGACAAGATGAAAATTCAGGGTGCAGAGTATTATTTACAGGCCCGGGAATTAACTTCGAGGTATAAGTGACTGCGGAATATATTTTTTATGCTCGGATGAGTATAGTGTGGTTATGGAAATATTATATCCAAAATAGGCGCATAAAATGATAGAGGTAATTCAATTATGAATTACAGGAAACTTACCAGACAAATTCTTATTGTTTTGGCTTTATTACTAATTTTAGATGCAAGTCTTGGAATACTAATAGGTGAACATTATATCTATTGGGGATTAGAGTATATGCCTGTATACTATCGTAATTTTATATTGAATTTATACGAAACACAACCGATTCTATTATTAGAATTAATGCTGACCGAACTTGTCGCAGGATTAGTTATTTTCTTCTTGGCCCGAAAGTTGATAGGTACAAATGAATGAAATAATTCCATAGCATTGGTACTGATGTCTCAGAATTCCATTTTGGGGTCAGTGACTGCGAGATGATGGGTTCATGCTCTAACCCGGTGATAATAATCCAGAATAACCTTTCAAAATCTCAATGAGGCGGACTTTTTTTATGAGATAAGGCCTATTCAGTTATACCCCAATAGATAGCATCAGTTTTATCTTGGTGGATTGCAAAGGTTTCAATATTCAATTGCATGTTAAGCAATTAGGAGGAACTGAACATGGAACAATGCAAAATTGATTTTACGTCGATCCCATGGGAAATACCGGCCAAAGGGGCTAGATTCAAAGCTTATAAGCAGAACGGCAAACAAGTACGTTTAGTAGAATTTACTGATGAGTTGGTCGAAACGGACTGGTGTACTGAAGGACATATTGTGTATATTTTAGAGGGCCAATTGGAAGTAAATTTCAATGGAAATATGGTTGTGTTCAATAAAGGTGATGGATTATTTATACCGGCAAGTGAAAAAAATAAACACATCGGTAAGGCTCTCACAAAAGTAGTGAAGATGATCATCGTCGAGGATGTTTTATGAAAAAAATTGGAATTATTGGTGGACTGGGGCCGGAATCAACCATTGATTACTATAAAGGAATTATCAATGTTTTCCGGCAGCGAGAAGTTGGTTTGGCAACCCCTGAAATAATAATATACAGCGCAGATGTTAGCAGACTTTTGGAATTGGTTGAAGCTAAGGACTGGAATAATCTTGTGGATTGGCTGGCAAAAAGAGTAATCGCGCTTCACAGTGCAGGTGCAGAGTTTGCTGTAATTGGGTCGAACACACCACACATAGTTTTTGATGAAGTCAAATCGAGGTCTCCTATACCTATGCTTAGTATAGTTGATGAAACATGTAAACGAGCATTAAGCATGAAGCTAAGAAAACTTGGTCTGATTAGGACAAAATTTAAGATAGAATCAGACTTTTTTCAGAAGGCATTTCACAATGTTGGTATATCTATAATAGTCCCTATGAAAGATGAGCAGCAGTACATTCACAATAAATTAATATCAGAAATTGAGTTTGGTATTATCGAAAATTCAACTCGACAAGAACTCTTATCGATTGCAAAACGAATGATAGACGAAGATTCTATTGATGGCTTGATCCTTGGTTGTACAGAACTTCCTATGATTCTCGATAAAGACGAATATGGTATTCCTTTCTTAAATACAACAGCTATTCATATCGATAGCATTGTGGATTATTGCATTGGAAATTAAAAGGTAATAATGGAATGAATTAGTTACAATAATCGGGACAAAATAACGCTATCAGTGCTTTAAATGTGACCCTGTGCCTGAAACGAAAAACCGAACAAGTAAATCGAAAGAATGCGAAAGTTATGAGCATCGTCATAATGCCTGCGGATTTCCAATCCAAGGTCGTTGTGTGCGGACTATGAGTTCATGCTTGAATATGCAAGTGACAACAATTTTTTATTTGGTAGTAATCTTTGAAATTACTAAATGATCCAATAATAGAGGTGGAAAAATGGATGAATATATTCTAGTCGAACGTTCTGCAACCTTAGAGGAATATCTAAGGTTGCGCGAAGCAGTTGGATGAATTTGCCAAGACATTAAAGCTACAGAGATTGGCTTAACTAACTCTCTTTTTTCAGTATGCATGATTTACAAGGACGAAGTCATCGCGTATGGAAGAGTTGTTGGTGATGGAGGTATTTACTTTTACATTCAGGACGTTATCGTTTTGCCAAAATTTCAGGGAAAGGGAATCGGCAAACAGATCATGAATGCAATCATGAATTATCTTGAAAAAAATGCTCATCCCAATGCCTTTATTGGTTTGATGGCGGCCAAAGGAGAAATGGGATTTTATGAAAAATTTGATTTCAAAAAACGACCCAATGATAGCCCAGGGATGTTGAAGATATGGGAATAGTAAAGGATAGAATCAATCAGTTAATCATTCTTAAATTGCTACCATGAGCCAAGATTTTTGCAACAAGAAAGTAATATTCAATGAATATAAAGATTCTTGAGCATCCTCCCAATGCCTTCAGACTTTTGGTCCGGGGTCCGTGACCCACTCCCCCTTACCTAAACCACAATCCCTTCTCCTTTAGCTCTTCAATCACACCCTTCTTCTTCTCGAACTCCTTCACCCTCAGTTCCTTACGCTTGATCTTACCGCTGATAGTCTTAGGCAGCTCCTCAACAAATTCAATCTCCCTCGGATACTTATACGGAGCCGCCACCTGCTTGACATACTGCTGGATATCCCCCACAAGCTCCTCCGAATGCGCATATCCCTCCTTCAACACAACAAAAACCTTAACGATCTCCCCCCTGATCAGGTCCGGGCTTGGGATCATCGCACTCTCAAGCACAGCCTCATGAGAATCAACCGCACTCTCAACCTCAAACGGCCCTATCCTGTACCCCGAACTGATACACACATCATCCGCCCTTGAATCGAACCAGATATACCCGTCCTCATCCATCATTGCAAGATCCCCGGTCAGATACCAGTCGCCCACAAAACACTCTGCAGTTTTTTCCACCTTTTTGTGATAACCCTTGAACAGCATCGGATGGTCCCGTACAACAGCAATCATCCCCTTCTCGCCAACCGGCAGCCGTTCTCCAGTCTCAGGGTCCACAATAGCCCCCTCAACCCCTGGTGTGAACTTACCCATCGACCCCGGCCTGACCTCCATTCCAGGTATATTGCAGGCAATTGCACTGGTCTCGGTCTGCCCGTACCCTTCCCTCACAGGTATCCCGAACTTCTCATCAAAGAACCTGACAATGCCAGGTGTGCAGGGCTCCCCCGCAGTCAGGATGACCTCCAGGTCCCCCAGGTCATATCTCCTATCTGCGTCGTCAATCGTTGCCATTGACCTCAGTTCCGTGGGTGTCATACATACCTTGTTTATCCTCCATTTTTCAAGCAGCTCAAACCATTTTTCAGGTCCGAACCTGCCACAGTAATGGAAGTTCGTAGCACCCCCGTTCACAATGGCCCCGAATGGTGCCCAGTACCATTTGACCCACCCGGGTTCTGTAGTTGCCCAGCATAGCTCGTCCGGCTGCGTATCCCACCAGTAATACCTGTTCAACCTGTCAAAACAGTACATCAGTGAGTGGGTGTGTAACACACCTTTGGGTGCACCAGTGGTTCCTGAGGTGTAATTGATTGTCAGGGGATCTGAGCTTATGAGTTTTTCAAGCCTTAAGTCTCCTGATGCCTTATTGATCTCCTGCCTGAAATCACTCCATCCCTCCCTTTCACCTGAAAAGAACAGGCTGTCAATTGAAATTGAGATATTATCTCTTATTGCATCAACCTCATCGGCAATTACTGGATCGCTCGTGATCAAAGCACTGACACCGGCATCCAGTATCCTGTATTCAATATCTGCCCTCCTGAGCATTACCGTACAGGGGACGACCACGCCGCCTACTGCCCAAATGCCAATACTTGCAGTATAAATGTCTGTTCCCCTGGGAAGTAATACCATAACCCTGTCACCTTTTACGATGCCCGAATCCCTCAGGACATTCCCGAACCTCATGGCATTGTCCCACACTTCCCTGTATCCGGCTTTCTCAACGCTCCCGTCAGGATGCTCGGTAATTGCCATCAACTTCGTGCTGTCTTTTGCCCAATTCCTGATAGTATCAATAAAATTATAATATTTTGGAATATTCCATTTGAACTTCTTTCTCTCCTCTTCGTAATCAAAAGGTACTTTATGCATTCTATTATCTCCCGATATATTCTATGCTGCCACAGTAATTAAAATTGACTCTCTTTAACATCTTGTGGGTAACTTCATTGTTCAGGAATATATCGCGGAACATGGAATCTCACGACTTGGCTTTATGGAAAGGATTTACTGGATTTTCAGGATAAAATTGCAACCATTATCATGTCGATCCTGTATATC
Organism: ANME-2 cluster archaeon; assembly: GCA_014237145.1. Taxonomy (NCBI): domain Archaea; kingdom Methanobacteriati; phylum Methanobacteriota; class Methanomicrobia; order Methanosarcinales; species ANME-2 cluster archaeon. The sequence goes on along the minus strand of JAAXOC010000039.1, from coordinate 25,791 downwards.
CTGTCGAGATTTTCGATTTCTCCGATTATTTAGGCAAACTATTACTCACACAATGTTGGAGGGATCATTAAAATTATATAATCTACTGATATTAAAATCAGGGAATGCATTTTTTACCTATTACTACCCTATTACCTTACTACCATTAATGGAGGAATTTTATGGACTGGGGTATGCAAAACCGTATATCACAAATAATTAAACCAAAGACCGGACGAACAGTCATGCTGGCAGTGGACCACGGCTATTTCCTGGGTCCCACAAGCCACCTTGAAAACGCAAAGAAAACAATCGAACCGCTGATCGAATATGCAGATGCGCTCATGCCCGCCCGCGGTGTCCTGCGCGCCGATGTAGACCCAGGCACATCCACACCGATCGTACTTCGGGTATCGGGCGGCAACAGCATTGTTGGCGAGGACCTGACAAGGGAAGGCATCACTACATCGGTAGAGGATGCACTGCGACTGAATGTAGCAGCCGTTGCCATGTCCATCTATGTAGGCAGCAAGTATGAGCACCAGACCCTGATGAACCTTGGAAACCTGGTAAACGAATGTGAACGCTATGGAATGCCTGTGGTGGCAGTGACAGCAGTAGGGAAGGATATGGTGCGGGATGCCAGGTATCTGGCACTGTGCTGCCGGATAGCTGCCGAACTGGGCGCAAAGATCGTTAAGACCTATTATACTGATGATTTCCAAACAGTCGTGGAGGGCTGTCCTGTACCTATCGTGGTTGCCGGCGGTAAGCAGATGAACACAGAAATGGATGTGTTCGAACTGGTCCACAGTGCCATATCAGAAGGGGCAGTAGGTGTGGATATGGGCCGCAACATCTGGCAGAACGAATATCCAGTTGCCATGATAAAGGCCGTGCGGGCTATTGTGCATGAAAACTTCACACCGCGCAAAGCCATGGACCTGTACAACAGCGAAAAGGAAAAATAGGGGCCGGATAAGTGCGCGTTGCTGTATATTATAATAACAATGACGTTCGTCTCGAAGAGATGCCTGTACCTTCCATCGGTTCCGACGAACTGCTGGTCAGGGTGGAGGCCAGCGGCATCTGCGGCAGTGATGTCATGGAGTGGTACCGCATCATGCGCGCACCGCTGGTGCTGGGGCACGAGATAGCAGGCACGGTTGCCGAAGTGGGGACGGACGTCAGTCGATATAAAGTGGGGAACCGCATCTTCGTATCCCACCATGTCCCATGCAATACCTGCCACTACTGCCTGGCCGGTCACCATACGGTCTGCGATACCCTGCGCAGCACTAATTTCGATCCGGGCGGTTTTGCCGAATATCTCAGGGTGCCTGCCATTAATGTAGACAGGGGCGTATTCCTGCTGCCCGATGAGATGTCTTTTGACCAGGGTGTGTTCATCGAACCCCTGGCCTGCGTGTACCGGGGGCAGCGGCTAGCAGGGATAAAACCGGGCCAAAGCGTGTTAGTTATAGGTAGCGGGATTACGGGACTACTGCATGTCAAACTGGCTGCGGCACTGGGTGTAGGCAGCATTTTTTCCACTGATATCAATCAGTATAGGCTAGATATGGCATCAATTTGCGGAGCAGAGGTCATTGATGCACGCGATAATGTGCCTGAACGCCTGCTGGAATTAAATGACGGGCGGCTGGCAGATGTGGTCATTATCTGTACCGGCGCCGTACCTGCAATAAACCAGGCGCTGGCTTCGGTGGACAGGGGAGGTACCATCCTGTTCTTTGCCTCACCCGAACCTGGAGTCTCAGTGCCGCTGCCTGTATTTGAGTTGTGGAAGAACGAGGTCAGTATTGTCAGCTCATACGGCGCCAGTCCACTGGATATTACGAAAGCCATTGAACTTATACAAGCAAGTAGGGTGGAGGTAACGGACATGATAACCCACAGGTTCGTTCTGGCAGATGCAGAAAAAGGGTTCAAACTGGTGGCCGGAGCCGGCGAATCTATGAAAGTGATAATTGAACCACACAAACCATTTTAATCATCTATACAAAAAACATTTCGAACAATACATTGCATATAATTAAAATATCAAATATGTGCGTTGTAGGTATTAACACATGTGGAGCAAGATACTAAGCAAGTTCAAAAAACATCCTGCACAGGAAAAGGTCGTCAAACTTCTGCTGGAGCGAGGCTTTCAGGTCAATGGGCAGGGACGTGTGGTTTCAGGCAATATCGAATTGCCCCACACCCAGGTTGCAAGGGAGATCGGTGTTGACAGGAGAGTGGTGGATTCCACATGCGAGGTTATATTATCAGATGAGACCCTGACCAGCATATTCCAAAATGTATATACAATTCCCTTCTTAAAGGATGTGGCACCTGTATTAGGTCTTGGTGTTATTGTCATAACACCGGGCGATGCTTCCAGGACTGGTATACTTGGTCAGGTAGCCACAGCAGTGGCAGAACACGGTTTAAGTATCAGGCAAGCAGTTACTGAAGACCCATATCTTACAGAAAATCCGCTGCTTACTATAATAACGGATGACAATATACCTGGCGACCTTATAGATGAACTAAAGAAAGTGCCTGGGGTAAAAGGGGTCACTATTTACTAAACACACGGTCAAATAAACCGATCGAACTTTCAAAGATGTAGTTCAGCAAAAATAACTTTGTACAAAAAAATAAAAGTAAGGCTGGTTAAGTATCCAGCCTGTAGTAAAGTAAATTATACGAGATCTGCTTAACCGAACAGTGCGCCCAGTCCTTCCATTCCGCTCTCTTCAGCCTCTTCCTCTTCTTCAGCTGCGGCCTCTTCAGCTGCTGCCGGGGCTTCCTCAGCTACTGCGGCAGGTGCTCCTGCTGCTGCTCCAGCTGCCGGGGCTGCAAAAGCGGCTTTCTCGATTGCTTCCTGGATGTCGACGCCTTCAAGTGATGCCACCAGGGCCTTCACTCTTGTTGCATCCACATCGACATCTGCGGCCTGCAAGATACCTGTTATTGCGTCTTCTGTTACGTCCTTACCTGCATTGTGCAGTAAAAGTGCTGCATAAACATATTCCATTTCTTATCACCTTTTATCAATTGTTGACTATAATTACTTCTTTGTTGTTCATCCGAACAGGGCACCTAGCCCCTCTGCTGCTGCTTCTTCAGTTTCTTCCTCAGCAGCTTCTTCTTCTACTTCATCTGCTTCCCCGGCAGTCTCCTCCTTTCCAGGCTCGACCTCAACCGGGCTCACTGCAGCCTGGGCCCCCATCTTTGCTTTCAGGTCATCGTCCAGGGCTTCATCCGATACCAGGCCTGCCAGTACCATCACATGACCCTGGGCTTTAGACAGCAATATATCCATCACTCCAGGTTCATATATCACTGCATTCACTGCCAGATTCCTTGACTCAGATGCTGCCTTTGCAAGCAGTGCCTGAATGGTGGTCCTGGTCGGGTATGCCGAATTGACTGCCAGGTTGAACGCCTGACTGGCTGCTGTTGTGAAGTCAAGTGATATCTTACCTTCATCGATGGCAAGAGTTGATGCATCGAACAACATACCGTCCTCAAAGGTCCCTCTCAGGACCAGTCCCAGTTCAAGTGGAAATATCTCAAGACGGGTCAGCATGGCTGCCAGATTCTGTGAGACAACTTCACCTTTCTTAGCGACCACTTTGGTTTCCCGTATGACCACTTTTCCGCCTTCAATGGCTGCGGGAATACCTGCCGATTGCAGTTCACCTATAATGGGCCCGGGCGGGAAATCGGTTGGTCTTTTTTCAACAGTAATATCATTGGGTGCTTTCATACCACCCTTGATAGGAGCTGGAGTTTTGCTCGATTCGAGAAGCCTGAATAATTTGAACGAATTATCGTTTGAGAATACTAAACCCGTTTCATGATCAAGATAATTCTCCAGGGATTTAATATCTTCAGAACATTCATTCAATGCTCTTGTTATCAGTGAGTTCTTGCTGACCTTGATCAGCACCGAATCCCTGATACTTGAACGCATCTGCTGGAACTGCTTCGACGGCATTCCGTGGATACCCACCAGCCCAACTACCGAGTACTGCCCGATCTTGGCTTTAATATCCTCAATCTCATCTTTCTTCTGCTGGGGTATGTGCATGCTGTGGTGTTCTGCGTCCATTTAGATCACCTTCACTACAGGCCCCATTGTGGTCTTGACATAGATCGATTTGATATTCTGCTTGCCACTTACCATCTTATTCTCGATCCTGGATACGACTGTCTCGATGTTCTGGGCCAGTGCTTCAGGTTCCATATCCCTGCGTCCCACTGGAAGATGAAATGAAAGCCGATCCTTACTGCGTACCCGGATTGCGTTCATAGCTTTATTGACTATATCCTCAATGTTCTTATCAGGAGTCAATGGCTCGGGCATCTTGCCTCTTGGTCCCAGGATAGGCCCCAATGCCTTTGCAATAGAAGGCATATAAGCAACTTCTGATATGAAAAAATCAATATTATTTGCAAGTTCACGTGCCTTTGTCTTATCATCCCCCAGACCTTCAATCTCTTCCGGGTCCAGTATCATCTCGGCTCCGGCACTTTTCGCCCTCTGGGCAATATCACCTTTAGCAAAAACAGCAATTGTGATAGTTTTTCCCAAGCCACTGGGAAGGATGATCTCTTCATCCACACGGTTCTCAGGCTTGCTCATATCAACATTTTTAAGGTTAATAGCAAGGTCTACACTTTCTGAAAAGTTGCGTTCTGGCGCCTGCTCAAGCGCCTGTTTTACTGATTCTAAAATATCTTCAAACGTCATATATTCCTCCCGTAGTATTTGCCATACGCAAACGACCACCTGATCTTCTACGGTTGTCTAAGGTTTCCTTTTACTGTGGGATAAGTATTTTAAATTATCGGTTGTCCTAAATCAGGCTTCCAGTCTATCCCGGAACTTGCCTGCCTTTACCGCCTTCTGTGCTTCCCTTGGGTCCATGTCCTCTACAGTCAAACCCATGGGTACACAGGAACCGATGATCTCATTGACAGCCGATTCAAAATTCCTGGACAGCAGGCCATCACGTTTCATCCTGGCAACCTTAGCTGCCTGTTCAATGGTCAGGTTACCTACATTCTCGGTCCCGGCATTACCTGATCCCTTCTCCAGCCCCAGTTCCTTCAATATCAGGGCAGAGGTAGGAGGTGTTCCAATCTCAATATTGTAATTCTTTTTATCATCAAAGATTATTTTTATCGGAACCTGCATTCCGTTAAAGTCCGCAGTCTTCTCATTAATACTATCCACAATTTCTTTGATATTCACGCCAAGCGGTCCCAGCGCAGGACCCAATGGAGGACCGGGATTTGCCTGTCCGCCTGGTATTAATGCTTCTATTACATCACCCATTTTTTATTCCTCTGGTTATTATTTGAATAAATAATCTCGTTAATTCTATTCTTGCTCTTCCCGTTTCAGTACCCTCACATTGTCACCGCGGACCGTGATGGGAATCGGTACCATAGCCTCAAAGAGTTCCACTGTAATTTCTTCATGTGTTTCGTCAACTCTCTTGACCCTTGCTTTCTCGCCTTTGAAGGGACCTGAGATCAGTTCGACTATACTTCCTTCCGTGATCCCTACAACAGCGGTCTTCGGTGTCAGGAAATGTTCAACCTCTTTAAGCGTGGATGCTCCCCGTATCAAACTACGGGCATGTGGCAGGGTCTGGATAGCTGTTTCCACTATGTCGGGCGATTTTGCTTCCACCAGTATATATCCCTTCAATTCATCAGGTGCGAGGATGGCCATGATATCAAGATGCTCTTTCTCTGCCATCATCGAGATGAGATTTGCCACTGAACGCTCCTGGTTGGCAGTGGTCTTCACCACATATATTTCAGTATCTCCGATTGTATCCTCATTCATGTGACGGTTCACTTAGCCCCATAATGTATATTTAATATAATAAACTTTGGTTGACTCATATCATTTTAGGGATCTCGGTAAGGAAGAAATATATAATAAATCCCATAACCCCGATGATTAAAATGCCCGCACCTGCTACTTTAGCAATTGTAATGAATTCTTCTCTTGTGGGCTTGCGGGTAAGCCTGAGTATCCGGGTGTATTCACTGAACTTCAACGGTATCATCGGTGTTTTTGCAGGTTCTTTTGCCAATAGATTTCACATCCCTATGTGGAACAATTACTATATCATTTGAACAATTACTGTATCGTTTAGATAAAACAAGCCCAAAGTATGATTAAAGATTGAAATACCTTTCGATTGACAGGAATTTCCTGCCAATCGAAATATGTGATTATTTCACGAAATCAATGCCGTAACGACTGGTAATGTTACGGGCGTTGCCTTTACCATAGATCTGTGCAGATTTCACGCCTGTGACCACAAGCATGGTACGGATGGAATGTTCAAGTGCGGGATCGATCTGGGCACCCCAGATCAACCTGGCTTCGGGGTCGATCTTGGCGTAGACCTCCTCAACCACACTCTCGGCTTCAGCGATGGTCATATCGGGTCCGCCAACTACATTGACAAGTGCCGATGTCGCCCCTGATATGTCTACATCCAACAGGGGACTGCGTAGTGCCTTTTGTACAGATTCGGCAGCTTTATCCTCGTTGTCAGACTCGCCGAGCCCGATCATGGCAACTCCACCCTTCTGCATTACTGTTCTCACATCTGCAAAGTCCAGGTTGACCAGTCCGGGCTTGGTAATTAGTTCGGTAATGCCTTTTACAGCACGCATCAACACCTCATCCGATACCTTGAATGCTGCCTGCAAAGGCAATCTTGGTACAACTTCAAGGAGCTTGTCATTGGGAACTACGATGACCGTATCTGCCACGTCACGAAGACGTTCAAGACCTGCTTCTGCATTGTTACGCCTGACAGCCCCTTCAACACTAAACGGCAGTGTAACCACAGCTATTGTCAGTGCCCCCTCTGCCCTGGCAGCTTCTGCTACAACAGGTGCAGAACCGGTCCCGGTACCGCCTCCTAATCCGCAAGTGATAAAAACCATGTCAGCCCCTTCAACGGCTGCTCGTATTTCGCTATCGCTCTCTTTTGCAGCTTCCTCTCCGATCTGCGGCAGGCTGCCTGCACCCAGGCCTCGGGTCTTCTTCCGGCCGATCAATATCTTATGTTCGACAGAAACGTGTAAAAGATGTTGGGCATCTGTATTCAATGCATATAGCTCTGCCCCGGCTATACCCTCTTCGGTCATTCTCTGGATGGTATTTGAACCACCGCCTCCACAACCGACCACGCGGATATTCGTCTTTAACTGTTGAAGAACTTCTTCCAGTTCTGAGTCGGTCTGGCCAAGTTCGACCTTCGGTCTCATGCCCTGTGTCCTCCCTTCCATATCCGCCCGCGTGATTGCCTCTTTAATGATGGATTCCATCCTTTTATCCCTCAATTTTATTTAATAAATGTATATATTTTTAATACGTATAGGTTTTTCAACAATTTCATATACCATTTCCGGCTTTACTATCCTGTTATCAACAGTTACTGCCTCTCCCCTTGCCAATGCACCGAACAAAGGCCCGGATGTAATCCCAAGTTTCCTAGCAAGTGCTGGACTGAATTTACTTGTGATGAGGTAGAGTATCCCCTCATCCTTTTCATACCGTACATCGTAGTGTTCTTTTAGTATATTAATGCATTCATTTGTGAGTTCTTCTGCAACAAGACGGGCGCAGTCGTCATCGATTCCAATAACAATATGGGAAAAAGATCCGTTCTTATGTTCCAGATAAGCAATACTATATTCATTAAGGAAATTTCTAAGCCTTGTACGGTCAACTTTCTCAGCTTCACGCAACAGTTCAGGGCTAATTGTGGCAACCTTCACCTTTGGACAAACGCAGCTCTTACAGGCCATCTTAAGGTCAGATTTGATACTTTCCGTAATCCTTGTCCTTCCTTGAGGACAGATGTCCTTCATCTTTTTCCTTAATTCCAGGCAGAACTGCCACGGTACCCCGTCCATTTCCCTGATATCGCTCTCCCGCAATACATCATATCCTAAACCCTCGATGATTTCAATAAGCCGGTTACGCTGCCTGGCATTCATGGATTTGCGGTCAAGGTATGCGATATCCCCACATGACCGCTCGAATGCCTGTCTTACAAGTGTTTCGTCCAGGTCGTCCAGTTTATATGTGGGGAATATATGGCCGAACGCCACACCAGCCTCCTCGATCAACTTGGTCTGCCTGGGTGCGTAATGATTGCCTCCGAATCCAACAGCTACAGGTACATTTTCATTATCAAGCATAAGTATTGCATTTGCCACAATGCGGCCCGCTACAGGGTCTACCCATTCCTGCTCTGAACTGCCTATTTCCACAAAAATGGAAGGCGTTCTTAGATCAGTTGGACCGTGGTGAGTACTCTCCAGTGTAACCTCGAAATCCTCATTCTTTGCCAGGGTCTTTAGATTCAGGAAGATGGAGCGCATTGCCTGGGGGGCGGCGGAAGCCAGTTCCATAGGATGCCCGCCATACTTTGCTTCTTTCGTATTGCCGGTGGGATGCACGGTAAGTATCTGTCTCCCGTCCTTACTGCGGTGCCTTGAAGCAAAGATTATAATATCCGAATCTAATCCACATGCTTTTAGTTGCCTGTCCAGCCCATCCTGGTAGATATGCAGTCCTTCAATTTCCACCAGCCTGAACCTTTTGAACTCAAAGGCTGCAATGACCTTTTCACAATCAACCTCTATAGGCTTCCAGTCCCTGATCTGCTGCAGCATGTCCTTTATATTTTGACTGGCAGGGTCCTCGTTAGAAATGATTATGGTTACTTTTTCTTTTTCAGTCTGTATTGATAATATTCCGGATACACCACCTTTTAATGGAAAAACAATTTATGTGGATATAAAGTATATTAACATTTATCAATTGGAATTATAACACCATTAATTATATATTTTATTACATATACTATTTTTAAATGTACGGGAAAATATATACTTTCCTGTAGGCTTAGAAAATGCGAATAATTGTGGGATTTTCTTGATGAAAAGGAGGAAGGTTTAGTAGAAATGCATCTCAAGTTATGTGAGTTTAATTCGGAATTAACTAGTGTCGAGTCAACCATACAATATCGCTAGATATATTATCTGACACTGTTCCATTTCCCAGTTATTTTTAAGACGCAGATTTACACTGATTTACGCAGATTTAAGGTTGCATCTGCGTAACCTGCACGCCCTTAAGGCGTAGCAGGCATTCACTTCCCGCGGAAGTGAATGTGTCAGTGTAAATCTGCGTCTAATATAATTATTGAAATAATTTGATTTTAGAATTGTGGCCTATGCCCTTCATAATCTGAAACTTGAAGGTTGACTCGACACTAGTTTGAAATAAAAAAAAATTGGACGGATTATTTCCCATCCAATTTTGCATACTGAGGCGGTATATGGATGATGTGACATTTGTGGCAGCTACTCCCTATCCCATGCCTAATTATTTCAGCATTGCTCAAATTACCAGCCGTGATATTAGATCCCATATCACCGATCATCGTCTGGATATCGTCACTGACATAATACCTGGGCTCTGAATCGTGACATGAACCGCATGCATCAGCCATGTTGTCGAACATTGTTTCGAACATATTGAAGCTGCGTTCTGCATTAGATTGATTGCCTTGCTTGATATTTATTCCAATTCCGTCAAAACCCGTTAATAGATATTTCATTTTAGCTTCAACCCATGGCTTAGGTCCCTCTGGAGTGTCTATTGCCACATGCTCCACATTCCTGAAGTCATTCCAGTAATACTTGTTATAAACATCAGGCATGGTGTCTACATGGCACCTGGCGCAGGTTTCACCCACTGCTCCCATTGCCGCAAATACACCTGGAATATTCCCGGCGTCAAGTGCATCTCCCATTTTTCTCACGTCGTTTGGTTTGTAATATCCTCGCCATTCAGGTACCATTAGAGAACTATCATCATATTCCTGGGCGAATACCTCAAAGGATCTAGTGGCGTTTGTGATATCATTTTGTTGAATATTCACAGTAATTCCTACCATTGATTCCCCTAATTCATACATTTCGTAAAGATAAATTGGTCCGTGTTCATAATGTTGGTCAAGTGATTTCGGAAGACCATCCTTTTCAGATTTGTTAGTACCGGCTGAAGCCATCCATAATACTGTACTGGCCAGCAGCAAAGAAAAAATTATCGCTATAGCTAATTTATTATCCATGTGATATACCTCCCAACGACTTATTTATTATTTTACTAATATAATAATCATGAATATATCAGAGAAATGCATATATAAATTATTCCATTTGCATTTTTAAAAATATATAATTTTTAATATATTAATGTATATATCAATCAATATGGCATCTTATCGATTACACACTTTCACATACCAAGAATTATATCAGGAACACAGACAATCTATTCAGGACTACCTATGGATAACATTACAAAATTCAACGGTGTGGATTACACCAATACTTTCGCCACCAGTATAGGTGTTATGCACGAACTGGTCAAAGAGGTCCTGTCCAAGCGAATATCAAACGGGGATCATGTGATCGATATCGGGGGCGGTCCGGGTATGGGGGCCAGGATCATTGACAACCTGGGAATAATGGCATATGTCACTAATATCGAACCTTCCCCCACCAACCCTGATGTACACCAGCTCTTGCATGTCAAATACCCCCCTATGCAAATGTCATTACAAGCTGCACCGGAAGTCAAGATGCCTTATCCTCCCGACTGACTGCTGGTAGTAAGTGCGGCCCATGAGATCGCACTCTGCAATAACAGTTCAGCTAGTAAGAACAAAGAAATATTTTCCAGTGAGATCGATCAATTCATCAGGACGAACTTAAAACCGGAAGGGATTATCGTGGTGGGCTTCCCAAATTACCGTAAAGGGGCATCCCCCGCAGAGATTGCAAAACAGCGCAGGATAACCGAATCAATATTAGGACACTCACACCCGCCTGAAGAACTGTTCACAATTGAAGAGTTGTCAAAAATTTTTGGGATCCAGCCCTCTGTATATATAAAAAGACCAATGAATATTGACGGGGGAAACCCTGATGATACAATATTAATGGCAAATGTGGCTGTATTCAATAATATGGACATTTCAGACAGGATTGACAGGATAAACAGGATATCCCCGGTTAACCCTTGAGTTTTCCAGCCGCATACCTGGCGAAATATGTAAGTATCATATCAGCCCCGGCTCGCTTGATAGATATAAGGGATTCCATAATGGCACTCTCATCCAGCCAGCCCTGGTCAACGGCTCCCTGTATCATCGAATATTCACCGCTTACATTATACGCTGCCGTTGGCATCCCGAATTCGTGCTTGACCCGGTAGACCAGGTCCAGGTACGGCAGTGCCGGTTTCACCATCACGATATCTGCCCCTTCCTCAATATCCTGCTGCACCTCACGCATGGCCTCGTTGCTGTTGCCAGGGTCCATCTGGTACGTGGAGCGGTCCCCGAAACTGTATCCTGAATCCGCAGCATCCCGAAACGGCCCGTAGAACGATGATGAGTACTTGGCAGCATAGGACATGATAGGCGTGTTCGTAAACCCGTTCCCATCAAGAGCCTGGCGAATGGCTGCCACCATCCCGTCCATCATTCCCGAAGGTGCCACAATATCCGCACCTGCCCGTGCATGGCTCACTGCGGTCTTACCCAGTATGGGCAGGGTGGGGTCGTTAAGCACATCACCGGTCTTATAATCCACGATACCGCAATGACCGTGCGAAGTGTATTCGCACAGGCACAGGTCAGTGATGACTACCATATCGTCTCCCAGTTCGGCTTTGATGGCACGGGTGGCATTCTGGACGACATCGTCATCACCGTATGCATGGGTGCCGGTCTCGTCCTTTTCCTTTGGCAGCCCGAACAGTATCACAGCAGGAATACCCAGGTCAGCCAGTTCCCTGGCCTCATTTACCACACTTCCAGGGGTCTCCCTCCTGATACCGGGCATGGAAGCGATGGGCTGGGGCTTTGTCAGGTTCTCATCAATAAACAGTGGTGCGATCAGGTCATCTACTGATAATGCTGTCTCTCGTACCATTCGTCTTAGGGGTGGTGACCTGAGTCTTCTCATTCTTGTAACCGGGAACATAGCATTCCTTCTGATAATTAATTATTATTACTTCTTTTATCACCGTTTAACCTGAACAGTTCCTTCACAGTCGTAAGATATTCTTCATCGTCTTGTTCAGCAGCTCTGCGTAAAACTTTTGTTGGTTCGGCCAGTATCTTATATGCCACGGCATGGGTAAGGTCATTCAATACCTCGCACTCCATCTCACCTATGGTGTGTTTTGCTTTCAACTTATTAATAGCCACATCCCGTTCATGGCACCGGATCTTATCCATTGCACTGTACAGGTCTGATATGACCCTGTCAGCGTTCTGGCGTTTATACTGCTTTTTTAGCAGTTCCAGTTCTTCTTCAATGATCGTTTTCACTTTCGGGACCTCACTCTTACGCCTTGCAAGGTTCCTTTCGCTGATACTCTTCAAACTATCAATATTGAAAAGCCTGACACCCCCGACCTCACCAGTTGCCTCCTCAATATCCCTGGGATTTGCAATATCCACAAGCAGGATATCCTCATTACGTTCTGACACGGCATTTTCGATCATGTCCCTGGTAACTACAAGATGAGGTGCGGCAGTGGCACTGATAACCACATCGGACTGTTTGATATAATCCCCCATTTCCTCGTACTTAATGGCAGTCCCTTCCAGTTCATCTGCAAGTTTTTCTGCCTTCTCATATGTACGGTTGGCCACATATATAGCACGGAGGTTCCTATTAGCCAGCGCTCTGGCAACCAGCGTCCCCATCTCACCGGCACCGATCACCATAATGGACTTTTCTTCAAGGCTCCCCAGCTCATCCTCTGCCAGTTCCACTGCAGCAGAACCAATGGAAACAGAACCCTTATTGATGGCCGTTTCATTGCGGACCCGTTTTCCCACATGTATAGCTTTGCCAAAGACCGTATCGATCATCTTTCCGGTAGTTCCTGAACTCCTGGCAATATTGAACAGATCCTTTACCTGGCCCAGTATCTGGTCCTCTCCCACGATCATTGACTCCAGGCCGGATGTTACCCACATCAAGTGACGCATGGATTCCTCATGGTCATAGAAATCCACGATCCTTTCAGGTACATTCATCTTTTTAGCAAAATGAAATAAAACCTTGCTTCCCTTGGGTGAGACCACATATATCTCCACCCTGTTACAGGTCATAAGTACACAGCACTCTTCCACCTGTTCAACGGCATACAACATCTTAACTATTTTATCCACACTGCCATGCCACGCATGAAGCTTCTCGATGTCTTCCACACCGGCTTTTACATGGGTGATAAGCATGCTGGAAATCTCTGTCATCAAACTCTCCTGGTTGCTCTGATTTATAAGTTCAACTAATTAACTTCATTAGTTATATGTTTTAAGGCAATATCAAAAGCCAGTTCATAAGACTCTGCCAGTGCCTTCCACACATCCTTGTCTTCCAGTATGGCCCATAATATCCTGGAACGGTCCGCCTGGGACCCTACCTCTTTTTTCAATACCGGCCTGATCTCTCCCAAAAGCCTGGCCATATCCTCGAACTGTGGCCCAATAACCTGTTCTATCTTTTGCCGCATATATCTGGAAAGGGCAGGACTGGCACCACCGGTGGAGATGGCAAGGATAATATCACCCCTTTCGATAATGGACGGCACCACAAGGTCTTCCACTCCGTCAACCGAATTTACCAGGCACCCGTTATTGTGAGCGATATCCCGTATTTTCCTGTTAAGATCCAGGTCGCTTGTTGTGGGTATTACTAAAAACGCATCCCTTACATACAGAGCGATCTCATCATCAGATAGTTCTCCACCGGTATTGATCAGGCAGACACCCTGTCGTCCCAGTTCCCGGATAGCAGGAGTGAAACTGCGGCTTATAACAGTGGTGGGTGCATACCTGGAAAACAGGGCGGCTTTTCTTTCACCTACCTGCCCGCCACCGAATATCACCACTTTCCTGTCATTCATATCTATTAACAGGGGTAGGAGTCTGGGCGAGTTATCATTCAACAGGTGTGGGGCTCGGAGTATGTTATCATTCAAAGCCTTACACCGGTTTTCTTGAATTCTTTTTCACTGAACAATATATTATAATCATCAATACTTGTGGCATGGGATATCTGCCTGGCTATTTTTTTGCACTCTTCCTGCGTATACGCATGTACCATTGTGAACAGGTTATACGGCCAGCCCTGTCTTCTGGGCCTCTGGTAACAGTGGGTAACCTCTGTAAATCCTGCCATAATGGCACCTACATCCTCTACACGATCATCGGGTACATTCCAGGTACACATGGCGTTTGCAGTAATACCTATCACCCTGTGCCCAATGGATGCGCCAAAGCGCCTGATAACACCTTCATGCTGCATGTTATCTATCCTGTGTATCACATCATCCACAGAAATGCCCAGTTGTGCGGCGACTTCATTGAACGGCTCTGGAACAAGCAAAATGCCGTCTTGTGCGATCTTCAATAATTTTGCATCAATATCGTCCATGTGATCTCCATATTTATTGTTGTATCATTTTGGTTCTGACTGTAAACTTCTTACTTCCACGCCTGCACTTTCAAAGAACCTGAGTGCTTCAGTGTCAGGATAATTATTAGCGAATACGACCCTCTTTACCTTTGAATTGATTATCATCTTTGCGCATAGTATACATGGCTGGTGAGTACAGTAGAGGGTGGCATCTTCAATACTTACACCGTGTAGTGCTGACTGGATGATGGCGTTCTGTTCGGCATGTACGGCCCTGCATATTTCATGCCTGGTACCGGAAGCAATATTCTGCTGCTCACGCATGCACCCGATATCAAGACAGTGTTCAAGGTTTCTTGGCGCACCGTTATATCCTGTTGAAAGTATGCGCTTATCCCGTACTATTACGGCTCCTACATGGTTTCTCAGGCATGTGGAGCGCTTGGCAACCACTGCAGCTATCTCCATAAAATACTCATCAACTGTGGGTCTTTTATCCATGTTTTTTTCCTGCATTTTTTGAAATAATGAACAATTTCTATAGTGATAAAACTTGGCATTTCAAGTATGATGTAGAAGCAATGATCAAACTGGTTGTAGTAAAATTCTTCAGGCAAATGTCATTTAAAAGGATTATTGGCACTTTGAATAGAAGAGGAAGCGTAGCTACTTGGTTTTCAAGAGAAATAGTGTGATTTTTTGCATAGTGGGTTAGTGAAAATTCCCACCTCTAATGACTTAGAGAACTAAAACACCATATCGAAAACCTGATTCCTGATAACAACTGCCAATATTGGATGCCGCTGTTAGGGTACAGCATAGCCGGGCTGGGGCTGGCGTATGTTCTGTTAAGAAGGGAAGTAATTAAGTGAGATCCAAGCGAAGATAAAATATAATGTTAAAGCAAACTGATACTATAGATAAATAGGAATACATCATCTTCACATGTTAATAGTATGAAAAAACAAAATACCTGGTTTGCGGTTATTCTCATTATTTGCACATTAATAATTAGTGGCTGCATTGAAGAAGAAACTCTTTCAAACGTTATGGGTGACCCTGTTGTCAGAAGGGCAGAACCATACATAAATGAGATTATTTTTGAAGATATGACCCTGCGGGCACAGTCTTCTTCTGTAGTAAGTGAATGCCCTTCAGGTGACATGGAATGCCAGATAAATAAGCTCTATAGATTTGTGATCGATGACTTTTCTTATTACAGTGACCCAAGGAAAGAGGAATTCATACAGACTCCATATGAGACCCTGGATATACATGGAGGAGATTGTGAAGACCTGACGATCCTACTCATGTCGCTGTTAGAGAACCTGGGGATACAGACATACCTGGTGCTCACACCCGACCATGCATACTGTCTGGCATGTGATGTTGATACAGAAAATTTACTTGAATATATCGGGGAGCCCATTCTCGCACAGTACTCAAAGGACCTGGGTCAAACCGGGAATATGAATATAGTTATGGAAAACGGTAACCTCTATATTTTAGAGCAAAAACAACAAACCTTTACCTTAAAACCCGGTTACCTCTATTATTATGGCGGTGATGGTTCAGAATTTAATCCGCCAATCGAGTACATGGATATACAATATGATGTCTCTTCATCCAACCCATTGAATGTGTACGTGGTCCCGTCCAGGACAGATTATGAACTGATGGTAGACCGCCTTTCATATGACCACTATCCTTCATGCCAGAACTCGGAAGTTATATGGACAAGCGACAAGTGTAATGGTTTAACTACAAACGGCGGTGTGATCTTTGAGAACAGGAATAAGAATGAAGCTATTGTTGACTTCGATATAAGGTTTTATTTCTATTACTCTCCGGATGAGCTACTTGAAGACCAGCAGATATCCTACTATGAAATTGATGGCAAAAAATGTGTGGTTCTCGATGCTACGGCTGGAAAATACGGATATCCAGGCTACGATGGCAATCCTGAAGGCGAAAAAATTGCCATTGACCCGTTGACAAAGGAATATTTTTACCTTAAATGAACACCCTAACATGGATGAACACCCTAGCATGGATGAACACCCTAGCATGGATGAACACCCTAGCATGGATGAACACCCTAGCATGGATGAATACCCTAACATGGATGAACACCCTAACATGGATGAACACCCTAGCATGGATGAACACCCTAGCATGGATGAACACCCTAGCATGGATGAACACCCTAGCATGGATGAATACCCTAACATGGATGAACACCTCTAACATGAATAACACCCCAAATTAAGAATACATCTAATAAGTCGAGAAGGACCTGAACAATATGGAAATACGATTTCACAAAAAACTGGAAATGGAAAAGCCCAGAATGCTGGTAGGTCTTCCCGGAATGGGAATGGTCGCCAAAAATACTGTTACCTCTTTTATTGAACTCCTGAAACCTGAGATGTTTGCAGATATATATGTACCGCATCTCTCGCCTTCCCTTGTTTTTTTTGAAAAAGGCCTGGTGGTACCAATGGAAAGAGATGTAAGCCTGTTCAAATTCTACTATTCAAAGGAGCAAAATATGATTCTGTTCGCAGGTGAAATGCAGTTCGGTTCTATTGCAAAGGATAATGAGCTGGCTGAGAAAATTGTTGAAACTGCAAAGCTCTGTGATGTCGATATTATTTATACAGTGATAGCAACACATATACAACGATTTGTTGAAGAGCCAATGGTATTCGGGGTTGCAACTTCCCAGGAACTTCTGGATTATTTAGAAAGTCAGTCTGTAGAAATAGCTGATACCAGTATGCAAATAGGCGGAGTTAACGGCTTGGTTATCGAATATGCACAGCGTATGGAATTAAAAGGAATCGCTCTATTGGCTGAGACTTCTTTTCCCGAGACATTGGACATAAAAGCATGCTATGCAGGATTAAGAAAAGCTTCTGAGTTGCTTGGAATTGAAATAGACCTGAGCGGAATAGAGAAAGAAGCAAAGAAATTCGACGACGGATTTAAGAAGTACCTGAAAGATATCCAGGAAAAAAAGAGTCAAGAGGAAGACCTGAGTTATATAGGCTGAAATGCATAACTGCTGATAAGGAAGCCCGAATTGGTTAATTGAAGATTTAGCTTATAGAGGATTCGGCTCATAGAGTTAGAATTACTGTTACCGGGTTTGCGCAGGTGCTGTTGAAGCGGGTGTTGGGAGGTAAAAACTCTAGGACTTTAAGGTGTCTTTGAAAGTCGTTTTTAGGACGGCCTGTAGGATAAGAATTAAATAATATAATCTTGATACAGTTAACGAATATAAGGAATTGAACATTATGCCTTTGGAAATATTAACCGGTTTGGCTATTCTTGTGGTCGCAATCGCCGCATTCATCGGCGTATACTATTTCTTTAAAGTTGTAAAATACCTTGTCGTAAATTCCATTGTAGGTTTGATACTACTATTCATCTCAAACTTTTTATTAGGAATGCTCAACATGGGTTTTTCAGTGGATATCAACTGGGTATCAATATTGATCTGTGCTGTTGGAGGAATACCAGGTGTGATAATCGTTATTCTGCTGGGATTCCTTAATGTGCCACTGATGTGAATCACCGTGCAATAAAATAAAAATAAACAGGGGTGAGCCCCCTGCCCTATACCAATTTCGGCGAATAGAATTTCTTTATTACAGTGTCACATTTTTCACATGAAATGATTAGCCAGTCACCCACATCATGTTTGTGGAAATGGTCAAATATCGAGGCACCGCATGTTGGGCAGACATAGTATTCCTTGAAATAGTAATTATAGAACTCCGGTGTTGACTTCAACCATTCCAGTGTATCCAGCATCAATTCAATATACCGTTGCTTTGGTCCCCCTGATTGCAGTTCAGAGCGCAAACGATCATCAATTTGCTTAAACTGTTGCATGGAATTGCGCTGGATCTTCTTATAGTCTGAAATGTACTGGCTACTATTTTCAAGATACTTTTGATACCCTTTATACACATCCTTCCCTTTATTCTGTATGGTTCTGAGGAAATATTCACTCATCAGGTCTTCCAGCAGATCGTGACATGTAGTACAGATATTGTAGTCAGGGAAATGCTTTGTATCCTGGGGTTGATGGCATATCACACATGTTTCCATATGCATTCCCCCCTAAAGCATCTCAATTGGGTTTGTGGCATCCCTTGTGAACATTATCGGGAATATGTTGATGACAGCAAGCAGATCACCACGCCTGATATCACCTGACTCAACACCCATAATGTAAGCTGATTCTACAACACGGTCCTGTTCTACAGGAGCCGATGCACCACCTTTGCCGCCTAATTTCAATACAGATGCAAGTGCATGGTGATTGAAGGCACAGGGTATTGCCAGTGTATCTTTCTGGATATTGATCTTTTTGACCTTGATCTTTTCAAACCTGCCTGCACCTATTGTTATATCTTCATCGGCAATCACCATCTCCCATTTAGCTCTCGTGGCTATTGTAAATTCATATGGCGTTGCCTGGACAATCCTTGAATGGATCTTACCTGCTTCTTTTGAAACTATATTGATATTTTCTGGCATATCTATCACACATCCTTTAATATGGTGTTAATCTATAAATAGATTATCATGGTTAATCATTACATTACTGGAATTATTTTAAACCTTGTTCTGGTAGAATGATTACTACTTTGTGCTACTCAATAAAATAGGTTATCATAATTCATGAGTTACTAATATTGATCTATTTTATTCCCTGTAATTCCTATGATCGTAAAAGAAACATTGGTATTCTTGGAATTAACCATTTAATGTAACTTTTATATGATATTTCCATTGTTGTAACTTCAAGATATTTTTCAATTGCTTCATTGCTAACTAATATTTTTAAGAATATTGAAGGGCAACTATTTATTAATTTTACAAATATTAATGAATAGTTTAAGTTGTTAATAAATTCTGATCTACAAATTATTTCATAATTTTTTATTGTTTTTAAATCATCATCATCTAATATTATTTTAGAAATAACTTCTACTGCAATCTGGCCAGATCTTATTGCATAAGCAATACCTTCTCCAATAAAAGAATCAACAAAACCAGCAGAATCCCCACTTAAAATAACTCTTGAACTTGTTATTTTTCGTTTTATTCCTCCTGCTGGAATTATGTGGCCATGTAATTTATACTTATTATTAAAATTATTTTCATTTAAGAAATCTAACATTGTCTTTTTCGGGTGAGGTAAGTGTTTTGCTAATCCAGCTATTCCGACAGAATAATATTTATCATGTGGAAATATCCACCCGTAACCATGTTTAAACCGTCCAAAGTGAAGGTCAATAACATTATGTATATATTTATCTATTGATTCATTATCGGCTTCAATTTCTGCAACAACACCTATTGCATATTCATCATTTCGATCTTTTCTTCGAATTTGATATTTTAATTTACCTTGTGAACCCTCTGCTATAATGATAAATTTTGCTTTATATGTATCATTATCAGTAAAAACCTCTACACAATCATTTTTTTCCTGATACTCAAGGACCTTTTCTCCCATTTTAATTTCAATTCCGGTTTCTCCGGCTTTTTCAAGCAGATAATTGTCTAAAATACTTCTGGTTATTAGAACTGCTATTCTACTATCCTTATGCTGTTCAACAACCTGACCTTTGAAGTGGGCCCTTGCACCAAATATATCTCTTTCAATCATAGACTCGGGAATCTCAAAATCAAGATATGACATTGCATGTTCGGAAAGAGCTCCCCCACATGGTTTATATCTTGGAAATATTTCTTTTTCAATTAACAGGGTCTTCAAACCTTTTTTTCCTGCGATTCTACCAGCGGCAGACCCACAAGGACCTCCACCTATAATTATCAGATCGTACATACAATAATTTCCTATTACCAGGTTATACCAAAACACAAGGCGTGTACAAACTAAACCAATTAAATCTTTATTGACAGTCTGGAAACCATAAGCTGGGAGTGGACTTGAGGAATTGGAGCAACTTATCAGTCGATAGTTGTGACTGAGCTAAACAAATACCTTTCTGTTTATTTTTTAGATTGTAATCCCACGACAATGTTAAATACCGACATAACTGTTTCCATCTCATGCTAATCTCCTATGAGCTACTAGGCAAACTATTCGTATTTCTGGTAATCGCAGTTATACTTGTGACAGGAATAGCGTTATTATTTGGTGCCTATAGTATCAGGAAACACAAGATCATATTCCCGAATTACATCTTATTTATGCTCTATCTATTTTACTCGCCTGCAAAATGGATATGCAGGATTTTTTCCATTAAAGAAGAAATTGTAGATGAGATATTGATCGAAGTCAAGAATGCAGTTATGCTTGATAAGTTTAAAAAGACAAAGGTAAGACGTGCTGTCATCCTGCCACAGTGTATGAGGCATCCTGAATGCAGGGCGCGATGTGACCCTATAGTGGGGTATGAGTGCACAAAATGTGGCAAGTGTGATATTAAACGCATAGTAGAAGCAGCAGATAAGTATAATTTCAAAGTGTTTATTGTGCCGGGCGACAGTTTTGTCAGGAAGATCATGAAGTCCTATGACCCGGGCGCATGTCTTGGAGTAGCATGTTATGTTGAACTGACCGAGTCAATGCAGGCAGTATCAAAGTTTGTACCTGTTCAAGGCATTTGCCTGATAAGGGATGGATGTTATGATACAAGAGTAGATGTGGCGGAAGTGATTCATAAGATGGAGATATGTGACGATGTATGATCTAATAGGGATTGCACTGATCGCAGTTGTGTTTGTGTCCATTTCCCTGGTCATTTTAGCTTTATTTGTGAGCCGTGTCAGTCTTAATAGGAATGTCTGGCTTGCTGGTTTTTTTGCAAACATACTTGATTTTTTCTATCTGCCGATAAAAGCTATCTTCCAGAAATATTCTGATACCCAAAAATTGGAACGATGGATGGTTTCTCTGAAGAACATGGCGCACATGTCCGGTTTTAAAAAGACTAAACACCGTTTACTGCTTGCCCCACATTGCATGCGATCACTTGATTGTCCGGCGGCATCAACAATGTATGGTATTGAGTGTATCTCGTGCGGAAAGTGCATATTCTCTAAGATAAAGACAGATGCAAAAAGGTATAACTATACCCTATTTATCGTTGCAGGTTCTTCGTATGTAAGACATATCATCAAAAAGGAATCGGCTGATGGTGCACTTCTTTTAGCATGCAATTATGAACTTAACAAGGTCATGCGCTCTTTAAAGCGTAAGAACATTACGACGTATGGTGTTCCACTATTAAACGACGGTTGCTACGCTACAGAGGTAGATTACAGTAAAATGATAGAAGTGATGGAATATTTTAGTAAGTGAGGGGGCATCCCCAATATCGTTGTTGGGACTATTGTACAACTTACATGAAAAACGTGCATGAAACCTGTTTCATTAATTTTGACAAAAAACTTAAATATCCACTAATAAGTATTGTAACCCTCCATACCAGAGGATTTATTATGATCAATATAGTTATACCAAAAGGCAGTCTGGAAGAGCAAACATTACTGCTGTTCAAACAGGCAGACCTTCCTATAAAAAAAACAGACAGGGAATACAACCCAAAAATAAATGACCCGAGGATAAGTAAAGTTAAGGTGCTGCGCCCACAGGAAATCCCAAAATATATAGAACAGGGATATTTTGATATCGGGATAACAGGACTGGACTGGGTAAAAGAATCCCAAAGCGATGTTGTGGAGGTTGCAGACCTTCCTTATAGTAAACAAGGGGCAGGCAATGTCAAGATCGTGATCGCCGTACCCCAGACAGATGATTCTATCAAGAGTGCCAGTGATATCAAACCCAACAGCAGGGTATCCACCGAATATCCCAACATGACCAAAGCTTTTTTTGAGAAAATGGGCGTTCCGGTTGAGATATTCTATTCTTATGGTGCCACAGAGGCAAAGGTTCCGGAGCTTGTGGATGTGGTGGTGGACCTGACCGAGACCGGTTCTACCTTAAGGAAGAACGGCCTGAAGATAGTGGATATAATAGCCGAATCCTCAACCAAGCTGATCGCTAACAAGAAGAGCTGGGATGATCCTGAAAAACGAAAGGATATAGAAGAGATCAGGACACTGCTACTGGCAGTAATTGAGGCCAGGGGAAAAGTGCTCATTGTCCTTAATGTGCACAAGGACAATCTGGATACCGTGATCGAAGCACTTCCTGCCATGAAGAACCCAACCGTGAGCCAGCTCTACAAATCCGATTACTATGCACTGGAGACCGTGGTAAATAAGGGTGATATCAATATATTGATACCAAAGCTCAAGGCATTAGGGGCAGAGGATATTCTTGAACTTAATATCTCAAAGATAGTCCACTAACTGTAAATGTTATTTCCCTGCCCGGTATCAGATCCCGCTAACCAGGTCAAACAGGGCCTTTTTAGGATCACTGGATTTTACCACACCTGAGGCCAGCAGCACGCCCACGCTGCCCAGTTCCAGGGCGGCTTTCATGTCCTCGCCCTTACTGATACCGGCACCGCAGAGTACCTTTACATCCGGATTGATTTTTTTTACAGCTTTCACCGAACCTGATACAACTTCAGGGTCGGCCTTGGAAACAGGGATTCCCGAACCTATGAGTTCGGGAGGTTCAACTGCCACATAATCCGGACCTAATGCCGATGCTGCACTGGTGGTGGCAATATTATTAGTACATACAATGGTGGTAAGACCTGTTCTGCGAGCAGCCGTTATGGATGCATCTATATCAGCCAGTTTCAGGCGCCTTTCCGAATGGTTAATGAGCGTGCCGGTAGCACCTGCTTCGTTCACAGCTTCGGCCATGATGTGCCCGGTGAAACTGCCCGACCCCACACCATCAAGGTGCTGGGAGAATACGGGTATGTCCACACTTGATGCAACCCTGTGGATATCAGGGAGCTGGGGAGCTACTGCGATATATGCGCCAGTCTCGTCTGATACATCCCTGCATGCCTGTGCAATAGTAACGGCATTTTTCCCCGTTCCTTCGGTATATGTCTTGAAATTGAGTACAATTATCGGCTCATTCATTGTAATTTCCCCATAGTTATTCGATATTTTATTTTGTTTTATTTACGGTTTCATTATTGTTATTCTTTTGCTAATTAACTACCTTTACAGAAGGGGTAGCATAAGTGCAGGGATGGCGCAGCCACAGATATAACGACGGGTGGCGAGAGATTGAAGCAACTAACGGGACTGGAATCATTTCAATATTAACTGTAGATTGTGCAAAGGAATGCAGAGAAAAACAAGGATGCTCTGCGAACCTCAGCACTTTCAAATATTACATCGGTCATAGATTTCCACAACCATGGCGGAGCCCCCGCCTAACTTATCAATACCCGAAGCTGCCCCACTGTTGAATGTTATGTCACCATAATTATGTTATTATTGATGATATTATAATAATTGTTATGATGATAATGTTCGAAAAAGCTCATATCAAATTTGAAATAATTAAAGAGTGGTGAATTATATGGAAAATATCAGTGCACATGGATCAGTACGAAATATGTATGAGAAATTGCATGCAGACGGCGTTACGAACACTTTTGACCGCTTTGAGGCACAAGGGATTCGCTGCCGCTTTTGCAGCAGTGGTGTAAGCTGCCGGCTGTGCAGCAACGGACCGTGCAGGATAAGCAAAAAAGCTGACCGTGGGGCATGTGGGATCAATGCCGACGGCATGGCAATGCGCAATTTCCTCCACCTTAACATAATGGGGACAACAGCATATACCTACCATGCCAAGTAAGTGGCAATGACCCTGAAAGCCACTGGTAAAGGGCAGACACCATTCACCATCAGGGACGAAGCAAAACTGCGCGATTTTGCAGACAAACTTGGACTCAAAAGCGGGAAAGAGCTGCCAGGCACAGAAAAGCCACCAGTCAATGAACTGGCTGTAAAGGTAGGGGATGCCATACTCGAAGGCATCCACACGGATTCCGATGAAGCCCTCGGGATGGTCGGGATATTTGCACCTGAATCAAGACAGAAGGTATGGAGAAAACTCGGCATCCTGCCAGGCGGACCAATTGAAGAGTCCATGGACATGACAACATGCAGCATGACCAATATCGATGGTGATTATGTGTCTCTTGCAAAGAAGGCACTGCGCTTGAGCATTGCAACCATCTATGGTTCTCTGGTGCCGCTGGAACTCGGGCAGGACATACTGTTCGGCACTCCATCGCCTCATGAACACATGGTGGACCTGGGCATCATTGACCCTGAATATGTAAATATCGTTGCCAACGGACATGAGCCATTCATAGGTGCCGCATTGATCGCTGCTGCGAAAAAGGCTGGGAACCAGCAGAAAGCAATGGATTCGGGAGCAAGGGGGCTGCATATCATCGGTTCGATCGAAACAGGCCAGGAACTGCTGCAGCGATTTGAGAAGGATGACGTATTCGTGGGACTTACAGGCAACTGGCTCAGAAACGAAAGGCAGCAGGACTTGTTAAGAACGACCTGAACCGCCAGAAGACGCTTACAGGTTTCTCTGCCGAAGCCATCGTATCCGCACTTGGCGGAACACTTGACCCCTTGCTGGATGTAATTAAAAAAGGCGACATCAAGGGCATCGTGGCACTGATAAGCTGCACAACGTTGAAGGACAGCGGGCAGGATGTCAATACCATTGCCATTACAAAGGAACTCATCAAACGCGACATCCTTGTCATGAGTGCCGGCTGCGGGAACGCTGCTCTCCAGGTTGCGGGGCTTACCACCACTGATGCACAAAAACTTGCAGGCAGCAGATTGAAAGCCGTGTGTGAGTCACTCGGAATTCCTCCTGTCCTGAGTATGGGCACCTGTACCGATACAGGCAGGATAATCAATATTGTCACTGCTGTTGCTAATGCTCTTGGGGTTGACCCCTCGCAGCTGCCTGTGGCTGTGACCGCACCTGAGTATATGGAACAGAAGGCGACCATCGATGGCGTGTTCGCATTGGCGTTCGGTCTGTATACACATGTGTCACCGCTTGCACCTGTCGGCGGGGCACCAAACCTTGTGAAGCTCCTGACCCATGATTTGGAAGGTCTGACCGGCGGTAAACTGGCAGTTGAGACTGATATGGTAGAAGCTGCTGATGGGATCGAGACCGTCACATTACATGTTGGTATTATCAAACTAACCGCAGACGAACGCAGATAAACGCGGATACGCTACCTGAAAATCTGTGTTCATCTGTGT
>JAAXOC010000038.1 GCA_014237145.1 ANME-2 cluster archaeon | reverse complement strand
CCCTGGCATCTTCGTTTTTCCATAATCTCATTTTTATTCAAGCCTGAGGTATGGGCTGGGATGAATGTAGTTAAGATTTATGATTGATTTTTTATATAAAAATAAGGATATATATTTGGAGGCAGGAACCCAATGCCCTATATAAACATATTAATATTTTAATGCATATATATGTGCAATTATGATTTAACCACTCCCTTCTTGATCGTTTACTTCTGTGGCTCTCATCCATAGTTCTGGATTATACACATAATGTAGTATATTTTATTAAAATAAGAGCTAACTACGAATTGATTAATAGTTAAAGCAATTTTTAAGTGTTTTTACATCAAATATACTAAAATTGAGGTGTATATCTCATGATAATTGAAATTTACAAATTAATTTTTGATAAACCACGAATAAACGATTTATTTACATACTTAATAGTTGCATTAACAATATCTGTCCTGTCATTTATTCCTGCGGTAACAGCTGAATTACCAGATAATCCCAACAGTAATAGTCCAGTCTTACCCAATGATTCTGATATTCCCCTCATCGAAGTTGTATTCCTGCTGGATTCCACAGGCAGTATGAGTGATGAAATACTTTCTGTCAAAAGCCATATACAGAACATTCTAGAAGATACCATGAGCGGCAACCCCAGGCCCGATCTCAGGATAGGCATCGTTACATACCGCGACCATTCTCCTGAGGATGAAACATATATTTACAAAATGTTCGACCTGACCACTGATATAGATCAGGTAATGGATGACCTGCGTGACATTAATGCCATGGGCGGAGGGGATGGTCCTGAAGCTGTGGCAGATGGGTTGCATGCTGCAGTACATGATATGGACTGGTCCGGTGATGCTATGATGGTCATATTCTTGATAGGTGATGCACCACCTCATGGTCTTGAGGGGAACGGTGACAGTTCGTTTAAGCAGGGCTGCCCGCTGGGTTATGATTATCTGGAAGAGAGTGAACTTGCTGCCGAATTGGGTATTACCATACATAGTCTTGGCTGTAGCGGCATAAAGGACTATAACCACGGCACAGACGTGTTCAAAGAGATATCAAAGACCACTGGTGGCAAATACGAACGCCTCGAATACAGGCGCGTGGTGGCAGTGGATTATTACGAATCTGAAATGGTAGCACCTGAATATGCAGATGCGTCCAAGGATACCACTTATGATGAAAAATCAGGTACAATACTCATCAGCAACCTGAACAGTATTACAGGGTGGGGCATGAGATCAGCAGCAATGGAAGCAGGTGTCAGTTATACAGATACCTTTAACAAAACAGGTAGTCCACATTATAATGGTACTGGCGGTGTACCACTGGATGATAACAAGGATATTCCTACCCTTTTAGGTCTGTCATTCGTTGCATTATTACTTGTAGTCGCATCTGCCGTTGTGATGGTAAGACGTCATAGATGAGTTCTATCTATCTTTACTGACTTATTGGGCCTGTCAAACCAGGGCAGGGCTGCCAGTGCCCCTATAATGCCGTTGCCGTCCATCCACACCTGGACATCATTAGCCCGGGCGGTCTGCTCGGCATATTCTTTTGTGAGTATCCGGGTCCTGCATTCCTTGCTGTAATCCTCAAGATGTGAAGCATCAAAACCGTCAATGACCACCATCCCGGTCTCACTGGATACGCTGTATTGTTCCAGTGCTGCTTTAATATCCTGCAGCAATGATTGTTTTGCTTTACTGTTCATGCACCCGAATTCCAGCACTGTGGACACGCAGTTCTGGGTCTTGGAAGGTGCGGGGAACAACTGGATAAGGGAATGGGACAGGTACCTGGCATCTTCACTGTCAAGTTCGCTTGCGATGTTGTGTGCCAGGGACCATGTGGCCCCTTCTTCTTTGTTATCAGTATCATCGATTCCTACAAGTACACGCTCCATTCTCGGCACGACTATCGTGCCTTTGGCTGCCCTGCCTCCGCCCGATTCGGTGATATCGGACCTGAGCACGCCCCGGCTGTTAGCACGGCACACAGTGGCACCCACGCCCCCGCCGCCAAGACCGGCATAGGTGATCTCCACTTCATCACCTTTTACTATGACCGATTCAATTCCGGCAGCGGCAACCGACGCTTCCAGTGTGAGTTCTGACGTACCGACCCTGGTGCGGTAGCGTATCATATTACCCACAGACCTGACATCAATTATCAACGGACTGCTGGCATAGTGATGCATGGTCCAGGCAGAGCCGCCATAACATCTGGAGTTCTCTATTATTTCAACAAACCGGTTCTCGCGGTCGCAAATAGCATATATTCCTTCATAAGTTACAACATAAGGGTCGTTCAGGTGCATTTAAAAGGCTCCGGTCGTGATTTTAAATGTACTTTGGTGTTTAAAAGATTATTTATTTATGGGTGCTGTACTTAGCACAGGTGACATCGTGAACAGATCTGCCCGTCGTCAGAAACAGGGTGAATGGACCGCTATTACTGTCATGGAGATTGAAAAACGCAGGATTGGCTGGTCCCCGGAACATAAAAAAAGTGTGTATATCGACGAATCCACAGACCCTGAGCTTATCACTGAACTTAAGCGTCTGCGCGAGGCTGATGTGGTAGTGGCATATGACCAGTTGCGCGATAAAACCCTGTTCATTGAGCTTAAGGAGCAGGAGAAAGAGCAGTTCGATGGCGTTTATTCACAGTATATGGATTTGGGCGGACAGATAATATATACTCAAAAAAAAGAGGGACGTAAGACGCTTACGTTGTTCATGTTGGATGAAGGATATAAAGAAATGGGTGCAATGGATGTACCTGAGAAGAAGTCTCTTTTTGGTTGAATATTGCAGAGGTTAAATTACCTTGTTTAAATTATAGTCTGCTGCATAATGATCAATAAAATACTAACTGATTCCAGCCCCCATCTTTCTCCTGACTCTCCTGCCACCCCCTCTCGTCTTCACTCTGCCCGGGTGCCCGTCCCGCTCTGCTCCGCCCGCACTTGTGGTGTGGGGGCTGGCAGGCGTTTTTGTGGTACCTCGTGGATGTATGGGGAGCAGTGATTGATTACGGAAACGTCAGACTGACATTAATAGAAAGAAAACAAGGATTGAATAAGTAATTAAATTGCATACAAAAGAAATTTTTAGTATATTTATGATTTTTATAGTGTTTTTCCTTAAAAATGGAATGTAAATCCCCCATTCAATAAATACTGATAATACAAGTGCAACTCCTATCCAAATTAAATTTTCAGAAGTATATTTATACATCGGAATAAAAGTCCCCAGTAATGATGTTACTACATTTGCAATAAATGTAATCTGGATTAATTTCCAGAAACCAATAGGAACCTTTATGATTTTATTTGCTATTTCCCAGAAAGTAACAGCCTCAATTATTACTATGAGGGGAATCAAGGGGATAGTAAGAAATGATACGGGAATAATCACATCAGCAGAAGCAAACTGAGGTGAAAATAGGATTGTAAATATCATTAAAAACAAAAATTTATTTCCCATATGTGTAAAA
The DNA here is from genome assembly GCA_014237145.1 of ANME-2 cluster archaeon. NCBI lineage: Archaea > Methanobacteriati > Methanobacteriota > Methanomicrobia > Methanosarcinales > ANME-2 cluster archaeon. The sequence goes on along the minus strand of JAAXOC010000038.1, from coordinate 46,952 downwards.
TGAATTCTATATACTATATATTTTTTTAAAGTACTTCACATCAAGGTATCTGTATTTAAATTTGAGCCCCCACCCATTCTACAACTCTCCGCTCGCCCTTGTGATGTGGGGATAGGCAGGCGCTTTTGTGGAGCCTTGTGGATGAATGGATTTCCAGCGGTCCGTGGGGTGCGAAGTGGATGTTGTGTTTGTTTGCTGCCGGAAGCAGTTAAAATATATAATAAATGACATGTGCATGGTTGCCCCCCCTACCCCCGCCACCGCAGCCCGACAGGGCGGCAGGTGGCAGCCAACCTTGTGGATTTGTGTGAACTTTGAACCGCCAGGGACCGGACTGCGCAGTGCATTTTTACCCCTCTCTGCGTACCTCGGCAAACTCTGCAGTTAGTATTGAACTGATATTTGGCAGGAAACTATAGCTCGTCTAAAAATCATCATCCTGGGAATAACTACGCCCCAGTTTAATAGCCAGTTCGGCCCTCATCAATTCCGAACCCAGGTAAGCAGCATGGTCCAGCCTTGATACCAATCCCAAGTCAAGGGCAGTATCCAGCACCTCCTTTGCATTATCCCCCACAATGGTATATTTTGCATGTCTGGCAATGATCCTGCCCTGCCCGAACTCGCCGTCCATGAAACATTGATCAGAGATACTTATCCTGAAACTCCCGGCAGGGTCCCGCATCCACTGGTAGATTTTTTCGCCCTCTATGAACTCTTCAGGCAAACTTTCAAAGGGCCTGAACCGTTTTTCTTTCAACACGAACAGGTCAAGTCCCAGGTCCTTGGGGGGAGTGCTGCGCCGCCCGGCCAGTGCCGTCATCCCGGCCGCAGTTTTAAGTTCGGCTATACTGCCCCTGGCCTTGTCGCTGTATTCGGGTGTAAACAAAATATCTGCACCCACATCACCTGCAATGGAAGCGAGCATCGCATTCACTCCAACCGAATCGGCATCAATGAGTTCAGTGATATTACCGACACCGAAGAAGGTAGGGATGTGGGGATGTGATCGCCTGAATTGTTTATACCGTGTCATGGATTCAACCATGCCCTGCCCCGGTGGGTCCAGCACAGGGTCTGCTATGATCTTCGAGATGCCTGCATCCTTTGCAGACTTGATGTTTGCCTCCAGGCTGTCCATGCCACCATCGCTGTCAGGAATAACAACCGCAGCAATATCCATTTGGGAAATAACGGGTGCAACCTGCGGGATATTGCCAGAATTCAGGCTCAATACCATATCAACGCCAGATCCCACTGCCGCGACGATCAGTTCGGGCTCCAGTGTGTCAATACTTAAGGGTACCGAAACAACTTTCCTGGCTGCCTTGATCGTGCGCCGAACATCACCTGCAGTAGCGGCCATGCCTACACCAAGGTCAATGATATCTGCACCTTTGGACTGGAAAATATGTATCCTCTCAATAAGTTTATCACCGGGCAGGGCAGTAGCATCCACTATTTCTGCCATCACTTTTATGGTCGAATCCCCGCCGATCTTGAGGTGGCTCAACACTAAAGCTGGTGATGCGGCATTTTCAATCTCTGCAAGACTTGATAAAGCAATATCCCGTCGCTGCTGCATTAGTAGTTCACAAGCGGGTATGGTGGTCGATAATTCAACATCACCATAACTTGACAGCACGAATCCCAGGTCAACAGCATGTTTCGGACCCAGCCGAATAGGAGTTTCCAGTTGCTTTTCGAGCCCTGAAAAATCGGCAGAGACGAGCCCTGGTATGATAATAAGGTCAAATTCTTGCCCAATGAGGGATTTTTCAAGACGGTTCGGCGTTGTAAATGCAGCAACATTAATATCAAGTACCAAAACCTCGGCCAGATTTCCAACTGACTTACGTACTATCCCTGCGGCCTTACGCCCTGTTACAACCAGTACTTGCATGTTATCTTAATTTTGTGTTAAATGCAAAAAGGTTTGTTATTTTATAGTTAAAAACTAAACAAATAAAACTTACTCTTTGCGACCTTTGCGGTGGCAATATGTTTGAAAACAATGTCTTACCACTACAATTATTTATCACCGCAAAGTACGCAAAGATCGCAAAGTGGTTAAAACAGACGTACAATTTCGGGGGGTATTTAGTACTGCAAAATCCCTTACAGAATCCATCACAGAATATCTATTGCTTTATTTTCTTAATATCGTTCATTTTTTCTGTTAAACGTGTAATGACCGATTCAAAACCCACAATATATTCCCTGGCCTCGTCAGTGGCTACAGCACCGGAGGTAGATGGAATTATCAAACTTTCATGTTCAAGCACCCTCAAAGAATAACGAACCCTGTGATTTGGTATACCAGTTTCCTCAGACATTTTCATAATTCCGATAGGTCCATTTTTAATAACAACCTTTAGTATGATAATATGGCGTTCCAACAGTTCAAGTTCGGATTCTACACCATCACTCAGCATGAACCAACCTCATAAATTAGTAAAAAAAATGATAGTATTTAATTATTGTGTTATTAATCGAGTTATCGTTTAAATATCATAAATTACATAAGAATTTGATTGAGTAAATGAAATTAAATATTAACTGAGAAGTATTGTAGTATCTACAAGATCTTATTAATAAAAATATATATCCGGGGAAAATATCCAATGGTTAAAGTGGATAAGTTTATTGAAAACGCAGTAAAACAATTAAAAACAAGTATTGACGGACCGACCATTATCGGACTTTCTGGTGGTGTGGACAGTTCAGTATGTGCCGTCCTTGCTCATAGAGCCATAGGGGACATGCTGACACCGATCTACATTGACACCGGCCTGATGCGAAAAGGGGAAACACAGCAGATCAAGGAAGTCTTTTTAGATATGAACCTCCAGGTGATAGACGCCGGTGATAGGTTTATAGAAGCATTGAAAGGACTTACCGACCCTGAAGAGAAGCGCATGGCTGTAGGTGAGACGTTCATCAGGGTATTTGAAGAAGAGGCCAGGGAACTCAATGCAAGATACCTCATCCAGGGTACTATCTACCCGGACAGGATCGAATCCGAAGGCGGGATCAAATCGCACCATAACGTCGGTGGATTACCATCAGTCATAGATTTTGATGAAATAATTGAACCCGTATCTGAATTGTATAAAGATGAGGTAAGGGAAGTGGCCCATGCCCTTGGACTTCCCGACGAGATATCAAAGAGAATGCCCTTCCCTGGGCCGGGCCTGTCTGTGAGGATAATCGGGGAAGTTACAAAAGAAAAAATAGCCGCTGTCAGGGAAGCAAATGCCATCGTTGAAAATGAACTGCTTGAGAAGTTCAAACCCTGGCAGACCTTTGCAGCCCTGCTTGGAAAAGGGACCGGGGTGAAAGGTGACCAGCGCATCCACGGCTGGATCATAGCAGTGCGTGCAGTGGAATCCAGAGATGGTATGACTGCCGTACCAATGGAACTCCCTTGGGAGACATTGAAAAAAATTGAATCACTAATAACCAGTGAGATCCCGGGTGTTGCCAGGGTAGTCTATGATATTTCACCAAAACCTCCGGCTACCATCGAATTTGAATGAAGATGAAGAGAATGTTGAACAACTGGATACATGCTGGAAGATCTGCCCCAAATGTGGTACCAGGTCAAGTTAGGCCAAAACCATAGCTAAAAACCATAGCTGATATGTATATTCCATGAAAAATAACATTCTGAGTGTTTTACCATGAAAAAAAAGCGATATTCTCCTGGTATGCCAGTAGCAGTCTGGACCGGACGCGACCCGCAGGAAGGAACGGCAGTTGATTCAATGACTGTGATCTTTCGTACCATTGGGTGCTACTGGAGCCGTAAAAGCGGGTGCACAATGTGCGGATATTTCAATGATGCTGCAGATGAACCCCCCTTAGAAGGTGACCTGCTGTCCCAGCTTGAACATGCCCTGGAGAAAATGGGAACCGGAACATCCCTGCTAAAGATCTTTACATCAGGCAGTTTTCTTGATGAGAGGGAGGTATCCCAAGAGGTAAGAAATGCAATGATGGAAAGAATAGGAAAAACCGGTTCTATAAAAAAGATCATGGCAGAGACCAGGCCTGAGTTTGTTAATGAAAAAATTCTTGGTAACATTCTTGACATACTTAAAAAATATGACATAAAGTTCGAGGTCGCAATCGGACTTGAGACCAGCAGTGATACTATACGCAAGGACTGTATAAACAAGGGTTTTACTTTTAATGACTTTACCAGGGCCTCGGAGATAGCTTCGAAGATGGGAGTATCCACCAAAGCGTACCTGTTGCAAAAACCCCCGTTTTTGTCTGAGAAAACAGCAATCGAGGATTCCCTGGCATCAATATCAGATGCTGCGCCGTATGCCACTACCATCTCCCTGAACCTGACCAATATCCAGAAAGGTACAATTGTTGAAGAACTGTACAACCGCAGGGATTACCGGCCTCCATGGCTTTGGAGTGCTGTATTTGTTCTTAGAACTGCAAAGGAGAAATTCCCTGGACTTACATTAGTATCTGACCCGGTAGCTGGCGGTACGAAAAGGGGACCCCATAATTGCAGGAATTGTGACAGTGATGTGGCCCAGGCACTGCGTGATTTTTCAATCACCCAGGATATTGAGGCATTGTCCTGGCTTGAATGTGAATGTTACTCTTTATGGGAAAAAGTGGTTGAACTTGAGGATTGTGCCTTCGGCTCGTTTCTTGTAAAATAAAAATATAAAAAATATAAAAAATGATAATTCTGGTAAACACCGGAATATCAGTTTGTTGTTTTGTACTTTAGATTAAGAACCTGATAAGATCTTTACTGAGCCTGGTCTCCATACCAAGGCGGTCCAGTATCTCATCATTTGAGTTTCCTTCCTTCCTGAGATCCTCTATGCGGTCAAATATCTGTGGTTTGATCTCATAGTATTCATTGATATCCTTCCTGTGACCCCATACATCGCCTTCAAGAAGGGCAATGTTCTGCATATCAAGGAACATCTGGATGGATTTGGATATTGTCTTGTTATACGAGCTTGGTATATGAATGGCCTTTAGGTTATTACATGTCTGGACAAGGGTGAAAATATCCTTGTTAGACGGCCTGAATGCCAAGTGGACAATCTCCTCTTCTCCAATGGTACTAATCTCGTCTTTTGCACTGACTACTCTTATTTTCATTTTATATTCACCTACTTTTTATCATATTGTAATAAATAATTAGTTACACAATTGCGATACAATTTATTACACAAACATGAAATATATATGTCAACAAATTATTTAAATATATTCCTTTATAATAATATTTCCCATTATAAGTATATTTTTCCATATTAAATTGTTTCTTGCTACATAAGTAATACCATTTATTAATTCCATAGCACATAAACTGCAAACAGAATATAACCTTTGGTATTGATGCTGTTATTGCAAACTACAAGCTCATCCGTACTTAAAGATAAACCTTTATGATGTTACTTACAACATATAGAAATAATAACACATTAAGTCTATATCAACATTCGAGGGTCCTATGTACGACGATATTGAAAAAATATCCCAGGCATTCCACAGGCAAAGGTTCTATTACAAATTGGTAGATTTTATAGCCCTCGCCCTGATACTCTACACCCTGTCATATTACTTCAATGTCGTTTCACTGTTCTCACAATATATTGAATACTATATTGTAGATGCAATTTCCCTTGACGAGATACTGGTAATGGCATTATCGATTCTGGTCTCGGCGGTGTTGGTCATTATACTGTATATAAGAAAGCCTGCCATTGACACAATCGGGATGATCGAATCCAGGTATGAATGGATGCAGGAAAGGCTCAAGGCTGCCTACGACACAAGAAACGACGATAATTTGGTGGCGGTCGACCTCAGGAACCAGGTAACTTCAAAATTAAAGGCCGTGGATGCAGGCTCATTCCTTGACAGGCGGCATCTGCTTACTATGATAATAGCATCTGTCATGCTGACGATAGTGTCAGCCGGACTATTTACCACCCAGACCCATGTGGACATTACCCCTGAAGATATTACCGGTCTGGTGGATGAACTGGGAGGTAAACTGCCTGACAGTACTCTTGCGTTCAAAGACAACCAGACAACTTCTCCTGTCGGAGGACTGGATGAAGAGATATACGGGGAAACATCAATTGCCAGCATCGAAGGGGAAAATGTGGAGTTGGTCATAATTCCGGGTATCGGGACCTCTGTCATCATACGGCATGTCGGCCAGGATGATGATATCCAGTTCGTACCGTCCCAGACCTATCCCGTTGATGTGGAATCCTCAACTGCTGCTGATGAGAGCTACCAGTTGCTCCAGCAATTGTCCATCCTGGACAGGGACCTGATAAAGGAATATGCCATCCGGCTGAGCCAACACTAATAGAATTGATACATCAAATGAATAATATAACTGATATATTAATGAATAATTTAATTGATAGATTTAATGAATAAATAAAGAATGTAGCGAGGTATTGAATGAATAAAAACACCGTAGACCGGTCAGATACATACCGGCGTTCCAGCGACATATTCCAGTCGATCTTTGACGAGATAGGAAAAGTGATCGTGGGACAGCAGGAGGCAGTGACCCAGATATTGATCGCCATCCTGTGCGACGGGCATGCCCTTATCGAGAGCAATCCCGGGCTTGGTAAGACACTTACAGTCAGTACCATTTCACAAGTACTTGATCTGAAATTCAAAAGAATACAGTGTACTCCCGACCTGATGCCGTCCGACATTACAGGTACCTATGTGGTGGAAGAAAAGGGCGGCGGCAAGGAATTCAGGTTCGAACCCGGGCCTGTATTTGCCAATATCGTACTTGCCGATGAAATTAACAGGGCATCACCAAAGACCCAGAGCGCACTGCTGGAAAGCATGCAGGAAAAACAGGTTACAGTTGGCAATGAGACCTTTAAGCTTGACAGACCGTTCTTTGTACTGGCCACCCAGAACCCAATTGAAATGGAAGGAACCTTCCCCCTGCCTGAGGCCCAATTGGACCGCTTTTTACTGAAGATCAACCTGGACTATCCCACATCTGAGGAAGAAGATGAGATCGTGGAGAGATACACCAAGAATGTGGTTCCCAGCGTCAGCAGGACATTGACCAGGGATAAACTACTTGAACTCCAGACCCTGGTGAGGGACGTGCCCATTTCAGATGAAATGAAAAAGAGAGCCATCAATATTGTTATCCAGACAAGGAAAGATGCTGAATTTATTGAATTCGGTGCTTCACCCAGGGCCAGTATAGGGCTTATCCTGGTAGCCAAGGCAAGGGCACTGATCAACGGGCGCAACTTTGTCAGTGAGGAGGATGTGGTGAAAATGGCCTATCCTGTATTAAAACACAGGATCATCCTGAACTTCGAATCCCAGCGTAAGGGCGTAACCCTTGAACATGTGATCGATGGTATCATTAAACACGCCAAAATACTCTAATGAATAAGGTCCGGATCCTTTGACCAGCATGATATCGACCGATTTCCTACGCGAACTTGAACGTTTCTCTTTTGTGGCACAAAAAAGGGTATCCAGCCAGTATACAGGAGCCCGGCGTTCCACAAAGGTGGGAAGGGGTACAGATGCCTATGGTTTCCGTGAATATGAAAGGGGAGACGATTTCAGGACAATAGACTGGAGGGTATATGCGCGAACCGAGAAACTGTATGTCAGGCAGTTCGAGGAATACCGGGACCTGGTCACCCATATCCTGCTTGATACCAGTGGCAGCATGGATTATCCTGCTGAAGGGTTGAACAAATACGAATATGGTGCCATGCTGGCACTGGGATTTGCCTACCTGGTCATGAAGGATAACGAGAAGTTCGCTATATCCACATTCACTGACGATATCAATATATCCAAACCAGGCAGGGGGAGGGTGAACCTGCTGGCCTCAATCGATCAGTTGAATGCCACTAAACCCGGCGGTTCCACAGGATTTAACGAGCCAGTACAGCAGTATAGCAGTGTTATTAAATCAAAATCAAGGGTCATTATCATTTCTGATTTTCTTGCACCGCTGGATGATATCAAGCCTGCCCTGTACAGACTGGGACGGCATGACCTGATCGTTATCCAGGTGCTGGACCCAAGAGAAATTGAACTGGCAGAACTGGGAGCTGTTAAACTACGTGACCTTGAGACCCAAGAGCAGATGTTCACAGATATCAATACCGGCCTTGTTTTGGAATATGGTAGTGAACTGCAGTCCCACAATGCGGCCCTGAAATATGAGTGCGACAGGCTGGGTGCTGATTTCTTTACGTTTCAAACCAACCTGCCTATTCTTGAGGCAATCTACAGGACCATCCACGGGAGATGATATTATTGGCTGCCATATCTGATATCCTGTTCTCCAGTCCGCTGGCACTGCTGGCCCTGGCCAGTATCATCCCGCTGATAATCCTATACCTGCTACGCCCCAGGACCATTGATCTTGATATACCTTCACTGCTGTTCTTCTTAAAACGTGAGGTGCAGCGCAATAAACTATCACTGCTGCTGAGAAAGCTCATCCGTGACCCGCTGTTTTTAATACAACTGCTTGTACTGATACTGTTAAGCCTTGCCGCTGCCGCCCCCTATATCATGGAGGAGAAAGTATCTGGCCAGCATACGGTTATTGTGATAGACAACTCGGCCAGCATGCAGGCAGGCGGCAGGCTGGATGAGGCAAAAGCCATGGCAGTAGAGAGGCTCTCGGCTGTAAACAGCGTGGTATGGGCGCAAAATGTTCCTGTACTTGCATTAAAAGAAGGTGACAAAACCCGGGCAAAGGAGGTCATCGCCCTTACACCCCAGCGGGCGATATCAGCCGATATCGCCGCCGCCATAACCTATAGCCAGCGGCTGGCAGGATCTGGCGGGACCGTTATAGTATTCTCTGACTTTGCTACATGGAGCGGGAATGACCCGCTGGTGGAAAAGGGTCTGGCAGAATACAACGGGGTAAGGGTGGAGTTCGTACAGGTGGGCGGGAAGAGTAATAATATTGGCATTGTGAATGGCTGGCTTGAAGTGAAGGATGGGGCATACAACCTGAACCTGGCTGTAAAGAACTTCAACGACCGAAAGGCTACGGTGTCACTGGATATCAGGACAGGTAATGAAAAAAGAGGCGGTACCCTCAGCATCCCTGCAGGCAGTACCCGTGCATACATTGTGCCCAACCTGAAAACCGGAATAACCGAAATCACCATCACTGGCGGCGGTGAGCTGAATATCGATGATACTGCTTACGTTTATATCCCGGTGGGCGCAGAGGGACGTGTTTTACTGGTGGATACCAGGGAGCAGACTGCCACCGGGACTCATACTAGGACTGCCACCATGACTGCCCTGGAGTTGTTACTACCTGCAGGAGATGTTGAATACAGTTCATCCCTGCCGCAGGACCTGTCCGGTTACGGAATTGTTATCCTGGGAATGGTGGATAATAATTCCCTGGGTCCTGACCCTGCGGCCATACTTACCGGATTCGTGGACAGTGGGGGTGTGGTGATCGCCACTGCATCACCTGGCCTGACACTTATAGGAGGCAGCTTGCTGCCAATTAACATTACAGGCATGTCAAATGAGACCGACCTAAAGGTGGTCCGAGAAAACCCGGTAACTGCCGGAATCCCGATGAAGGACCAGGAGGATGACCCGAAGGTGGACCTGGAGGTAGTACGGCATATCAGGGGAAGTGCACCCGAAGATGCTACTATATTGATGGAGGCTTCCGACGATTCGCCTATACTCTCCTACCGCAGGCAGGGTGAGGGGACCGTTGTTTACCTGGGGCTAAACGATGTCACAGGCGATGATGCCTGGTCAGGGTTTGCAGCCACGCCGCAATTCCCTATCTTCTGGAAGCAGATGCTTAACTGGCTTGGGGGCACTGACAGTAGCGAGCACAATATCAGGACAGGCACTGTTATCAGGATGCCTTCCACGCAAACAATTACCTATCCCGACGGCAGCACTCTTACTTCATCCAGCCTGTGGGTGGACCAGGCCGGGTTATACCATATCGGGCCGCAGGTGATAGCTGCAAACCTGTACGATGCCCGTGAATCTGATGTGAATGAAATTTCCCTGGACGCAAGTAGTGTCACCAGCAGGTACATTGAACGACCGGAAGTGGTCCGTGTGGACGTGAAAAAAGATATTACCCCATATCTTATCTGGGTGGTACTGGGCCTGATCATACTTGAACTTATTATCATTAAACGCAGGAGGGAGCTGTCATGACAGCCTCTGTTCCGATAGCCTTTGAGAATATTGAATACCTGCTGGGTGTGCTCCCTGTCATTGTCATTGGCTGGGTCCTGATACATAAAGGGGCCAGGCGCAGCCTGATACTGAGCCGTATAATCATTGTATCCCTGCTGGTAGTTGCACTGTCCGGGCCGTATAATCCGGTGACTGTGACAGAGATCAATGAAACACCTACCATTGCTGTGCTCTCTGATGAGACCGAAAGTATGGATATATTCGAAAGCGGTACAGCACAGGGGATATTTGATAAATTGCAGGATACCACTCCTGCCAGGATGGAGAAGATGGGGGGTTTACGGTCTGATATTGGTGATGAGATACTGGCATCGTCTACAGGCGACGACCATATTATTGTGGTCTCTGACGGGAACAATAACTTTGGCAGCGACCTGGCCGAGACAATTGATTTTGTTTCTGGCACCGGCACAGTCGTATATGCTGTGACGCAGGCACCGAAGGAGAATGACTTGAGCGTTGAGATAACGGGTGCCAGGACCGCAGTGCTTGGTAACGAGAACCTTGTTGGTGTGGAGGTCAGGCAGGCAGAGAGCAATACCACCTACAAGCTGTCCATAGAGGTGGACGGTAGTCCTGTATCCAGCCAGACTGTGACCCAGACCAATCCCATAAAGATTGTAGGTTTCTCAAGTACCTTCCAGTCGCTGGGACCGCATCTGATCACTGCAAGGATATACTCTGGTAATGATATGCGGGCCGGGAACAATGTGTTCAATAAGACCATCTATGTTGTACCCAAACCCAGGATATTACTGGTCTCACCTGATGCAGATTCACCCCTTTACAAGGTACTCAGGAACCTGTACGAAACAAACACTTTTTCCTCCCTTGATGATGCAAACCTGACTGATTACAAGGCCGTGGTGCTGGACAATATCAATGATGGCCGGTTATCAGCCAGTTCCATCGGGAAATTGCGGGAATATACTGCAGGCGGAGGCGGGCTGCTCGTGGTTGGGGGCGATAATAGTTATGATTATGGTGACTACCTGGATTCATCTATTGAGGCCATACTACCTGTAGAATCGTATTCCAGTGCCTATGCAGGCAGTGTTAATGTGGTGCTTGTGCTGGATATCAGCGGCAGTATCAGCGCCCATGAGGCGCTGGACGATGAAAAGGCCATGGCCATCAAACTGCTGGGGGATATGGGCAGTGATACAAATGTGGGTGTGGTGGCTTATGGCGGAGATGCCATCTCGGTAAGTAACGGGGTGCTGCCCATGTCCAGCCATGCTAACCGTAATGCATTGATGGAAAGGGTGTCAAAGCTAAAGACCGGGTATGGCGGCACATCCATGGATGAAGGTATTATCACTGCTGCCCGGATGCTGGATAATACCAGCGGCCAGAAATATATGCTTGTGTTCTCTGACGGGGCTGTGAAGGATAGTTTCGAGGATAGCAAAATAGAGATCTTAAGCATGGATACCACTGTCACTGAAATGATCTTTGTGATGATAAAGACCAATGTGGTAAAGGAACGTGAGGTAAAGACCGATAATAACAGGGGTGACTATTTCCTGAAAGTGCTTGCCGACCAGGCTGGAGGCGATTTTATCCAGCTTGAAGTTGACCAGCGGCTTGACCTAACGTTCGGCCAGGAAGCCCCTGACCTGCCAGAGGACGGACTCGATGCTTATGCCATCGTCCGGCTGGACGAGGAGCATTTCATCACACGTTACCTGAACATCTCAGGCAGCATCTCTGGTTACAATGACGTTACCCAGAAGGTAGGTGCCAGACGGCTGGTCACTACAAGTATGGGCAAACCCGTGGTCACAGTATGGGAGTTCGGCATGGGGCGGGTGGTAAGCCTCAGTTCGGATAACGGCAACCTGTGGGGCGGTGCACTGTACTCGGGAGAGAATGCCCGCCTGTTCCCAAGTATGGTCAACTGGGCTGTTGGTGACCCCAGGCCCGAAGATGGTATTGTGGTCTATTCAGGTGATATGAACCTTGGCTCCCCTGGAACCGTTATCATACGGAGTGACGAAATGCCAGCCGTGGTATTTGGCGGGCAGGATGTGCCGGTCAGCCAGACCGGGGAACGTACTTACGAAGGAGTGATAGAACCCGACCACATAGGTCTGTTCTACCTGGAAGTATCGGCCGGTGGTGTTACGCTGGAAGATACGGCTGCAGTGAACTATCCCCTGGAATACAGGGACGTAGGCAACGACCCTGACTTCCTAGAAGCTGTGAAGCGTAACGGCGGCGGGGTCTACAATGTTGACCAGGCAAGGTCACTGCTGTTTAGCGATATCCGGAAGAACTCTATCATGACAAGTGAAGAACATGTGAGCCTGAGCTGGCTGTTCCTGATTACTGCGCTACTGGTCTTCCTGGGAGAAGTGATTATGAGACGGGCAAAGGGTATTATTGATATTAAGACGAGGCGCAAGGGTAGGGAACGGTGATATTATAGTCTGCTGCATAATATCAATAAAATATTTGCCGCAGATGGATGCAGGTTTAAGGTTACCGTTCACTGTTTCACCGCGAAGGGCGCAAAGTTCGCAAAGACGTTGTAACCTTAACTTTGCGTGCTTTGCGGTATAATATTTCATAAATTTTATATTTCAACACCCAAGGCCACCACCCGCACGAATCCACAAGGCTGGCTGCCACCATGCCGCCCTGACGGGCTGCGGTGGCAGGGAAAGTGCAGATGCCGAGGCGGTAGGAGAATGCAAGGATGGATGGGATGGCAGGAACTATAAGAAGTGAATCGAAAAAGCAGAAATACGTTGTTGGGAGGTTAAGAATAAACATTTATGTTATGGTGACGTGTTTCATAAATAGAAGGTGAAAAATTGTCAAATGTAAATGTTAAACTCCCGTATGATATAATAAGCATCATAGGAGCGCATAAAAGCATTGAAAAAGAAAGCAAAATCCTCATTGCAACTGAATTATACCGGGAAGGAGAGATATCTTCGGGAAAAGCCGCTGAACTCGCTGATATGCCCTTTGAGGATTTTATTAGCGAACTTAAAAATAGAAAAATGAAGATTTACTCGCTACTGGGTATATCTGAGGCAAAGGAAGAAGAAAATATGGCAGAGAAGTATCTTAAATGATCATTTTGGATAACACTGCTCTTTCAGCCTTAGCGCATATCGATAAACTCAACATCCCTTTAAAATTATTTGGAGATACCCATATACCTGAATGTGTTTATTATGAAGGTGTGCTGAAGGCTAAAAAATCAAACCGAGTGGATAGGATTAAAAAGTGCATTGAAAAGGGTCAGATTAAAGTGATCAAGTCTACTCAAAAGGATATTGAGTATGCAGAGAGCTTACCGAAAGCTCTGGGGCCGGGAGAACGATATGCAATTGCAATTTGCATATCTGAAAAATGTTTAATTGTAACAGATGACCTCAAGCCAAGAAAAATCGCTAAAGAACTTGGACTGGATGTTATTGGAACTCTGGGGATTTTGAGATTGGCCCGTAAAAGGAATTTGATTGGTAAGAATGAATTGAGACAATCAGTTGAAATGCTTCATGAGGTATTGTATTTCACAGATGATCTTGAAGAATGGGTTTTATCCGATAATACTACTTGAGTGCAGATTAAATTTATTTATACTTGGAGGGAATGAGGGGATATAGCAGATAATTATAAGGGGAAACTTCAGAATATATTAGGGAAACTATTCCAGTTCGATTCTGCGGATATTGATTTTGGAATTTACTACATTATGAATAAGAAGCGGGATGAGATTGAGCGGTTCATTAAGGAGGGGCTGATTGAGGTGGTGGATGTGGTGGGGAACTTAATCAAATTTATGTGACCACGCTGTTTGTAGAAAAACTGGCTGGACAGCATTTCAATGTGAACCGCAGATACACGCTGATTGAAGGTTACTGTTAAGTTTTTCACCGCAAAGTCCGTAAAGACAATGTTGCTTTAATTTTACGTACTTTACAGTATAATATTTAATTAATTATATATTTTAACAGCCATTCCCGCCACCGGCTGCGCCCATCAACACCCGAGGCCACCGCCCGCACACTCCACTTCCAACCCATGCTCAGCGCATGGATGTCAGGACCGGATAGCAGCTCAACTGCTGATACCTTTCACAAGTGAATACAGCAGGTAAACCACAGACATGACCAGAACGATCGTAGCCCCCGACGGCACGTCGAACAGATACGACAGCCATATCCCGCCACTGCTGAAAACCGCACCGAACAGAATAGAAAGCATCATCATCTTTTTAAGATTTGAGGTAAACTGCCGGCTCATAGCCGCAGGGATCGTCAACAGGGCAATGACCAGGATTATACCAACCACACGTATCAGTACCACAATGGTAAGAGCAATAAGGCATAACAGGATAAGGTACAGGCGCTCTGCGTGAACGCCGCGCACAGTTGCAAACTCCTCATCAAAACACAGTGCAAGGAATTCCTTATAAAACGAATACACCACCAGGATAATTATTGCATCGAGTACCAGCATCAGGACGATATCAGAGAACGGCACTGTCAGGATATTCCCGAACAGATATGTCATCAGGTCCGGAGCATAGCCCGGCGTCAAGCTGACAAGGATGATCCCGATAGACATTCCCATCGCCCACAATATCCCAATAGCAGTATCTTCCGGGAGCCTGGATCGTTTACTCACCCACCCCATGCTCAGTGCAGAAGCAATGCTGAACGGCAGCACTCCAAGAATAGGGTTGATCCCGAGATAATAGCCAAGTCCGATTCCCCCAAACGATGCATGGGCGATCCCGCCGCTGATAAAGACGATCCGTTTCACTACCACATAAACCCCGATAATCCCGCAGGAAATACTGGCAAGTATGCCGGCCATGATAGCATTTCTTATAAATTCGTACTGCAGCAGTTCCATCATGTAAAAACCCTTCAATGTTTCTTCAGTACCCTGTGCGGAACACCGTGAGCGATCAGCTCGACAGGGCAATGATACGTAGCTTCCAGATCCTCAGCAGTCAGTTCTTTTGAGTCGTGGTAATACAGCCTGTGGTTCAGGCAGGCGATCTTATCCACATAAACAGAAACCGCACTGATATCGTGCGATACTAAAACAATCGCCATTTTAGTTTTTAGTTTTTCTAACAATTCATAAAATTCTTCCTGTATGATCGTATCTATACCTGCTGCAGGTTCATCCAGGAGAAGCAATTTCGGATTGGCAGCCAGTGCTCTTGCTATGAAAACTCTATGCTGCTGCCCACCTGAGAGTTTTCCTACCTGTCTCTCTTTATACTCAAGCATATCCATTTTTGCAAGTGCATCCAAAGCCGCTTTTTTATCATCTTCACTGTATCGTTTGAACATACCGGTATGGCCCAGACGTCCCATTAAAACAACTTCCCAGACGCTCACAGGGAATTCCAGATCAAAAAGGCTGTATTGAGGCACATATCCAATGTATTTCCTGGATATTTGAGGCATATCACCAAACACCCTGACTGTCCCTTTGCTGGGTTTGATCAATCCTAATATAACCTTAAGTAGAGTGCTCTTTCCTCCCCCGTTCACTCCTATGATGCCTAAAAAATCGTGCTCTTTTATAACAAGATTTATCTCTTCGAGTACGGGTATACTGTCATAATGCACCCAGACATCCTTGATAACGACAACATCGGCAGTCATGTTCATGTAAGACCTTGAGCAATTGTATTAGAAACTTTGCGCAGATTTGTTATATAGTCTTTTGCCAGAGGATCTACAGGTACAACATTACCTCCAATTTCCTTTGCTATTACTTCTGCACTCTTTGTACTGAACTGGGGCTGGACAAAGATAACCCTGATATTTTTCTCTTTAGCAGTTTTAATCAGATGCTCCAGGTCACTGGCACTTGGTTCTTTGCCCTCGACCTCAACCGCTATCATTGTCAGGTTGTAGTCGCGTGCGAAATAGCCCCAGGAGGGATGGAAAACCATGAAGGTACGGTTCTTTAAACCTGATAGGGACTCGTTGATATCTAAGTCAAGGGCCTCAAGATCATGGATATAATGCTCTTTATTCTGTTCGTAATACGTTTTATTGGCTGGATCGACACGGACCAGGCCATTACAAATATTCTGCACCAGGATCTTTGCATTCTCAGGAGATAACCAGATATGTGGATCCATACCACTTATGTCACCATCATGCCCGGAAATTTCTTCATCATGATGGTGTTCTTCCATTGCTATTAGTGTGATACCTTCTGATGTGTCAACCAGCAGCATATCCGGGTTGACGGACCTGATCTTATCCAGCCAGACTTCTTCGAACGGAAGCCCCGATCCGATTTTGGCATACATTTTGGCACTGCTGACTGCCTTTAGCTGACTTGCAGTGGGCTCATAGGTAGCCGGACTGGCCCCTGGTGATATCATGATAATGACCTCCACTTTATCGCCGCCGACCTGCTCCACAAAATCAGCTTGCGGCAGGATGCTGACCACAACAATTAGCTTTTCCTGGCTGCTTTGCGGTTGGGCTTTCTCTATACATGCATTGCCCAGAACGACTGCAATGAGAAGTATTATGACGTGCAGTATTTTGTAATTCATTTTGATTGCCACCCACTTTAAGGATAATGTGCAAGTATATGAGTTGCGGATATTCAAGTTATCCTGCCAATTTAAACATAATCACTTGCTATTCAAACATTACATTGTACAGTTTCCATCCGGACCACGGATGTCAAACGTGTTTAGTCTATAAAGACCTTTATTAAGTCTTTCCATCGACTCCGGTTCTATGGGATTCATTTCCAGTTCAATCACTTTATTTTCACTTATCAGCAGCTCATATTTTTCACTGATATGTTAGATATCAGTGGTCCAACGTAAGGCTTAAATGTAATGAATCGCATTCAGAAGTACCCGAAACATCGTGTGTATACACGGATTTCACAGCGTCCGGATAGTGTAGGGGACTATCATGAAGGCCTGTCGAGCCTCCGACCCGGGTTCGAATCCCGGTCCGGGCGTTTTTCTATTTTTGCACCTTAGAGATGAGTTATAATTTCTTTTCCTCACCCGGCTTGAATATCTCAACCTTGACCGGGCAATCCTGTTTGAAATCCCAGGGATTCACTGATATCGCAGGAAATGACCCATAATGCATGGGAATAACAAGTTCAGGCCTTATCAGTTCAACCGCCCGCAGCGCATCCTTGATTCCCATGGTGTACCGATCCCCGATCGGGAGCATGGCAATATCAATCCCCTCATCCCCTGTCAATCTCATATCACTAAACAGCCCTGTATCCCCTGCATGGTATATGGTCTTGTTGAACTCCCTGTGCTTAAGGATAAATCCTGCCGGATGACCCATGTTTGAAGAATGCAGTGCTTCCACCATCTTGATATCCCAGTCACCGACAGTTATTGTGCCGCCGATATTCATCCCTTCGGTTCTCAACCCTTCCGAATCAGCATATTTCGCAATTTCATGAATGGCAACAATCACTGCATCATTGCGTTTTCCTATCTCAAAGGCATCTCCCAGATGGTCATCATGGTCATGGGTCAGGCAGATAATGTTACAACTGACCTCATCAGGTGTTGTCCTGCATTTGGGATTGCCGCTTAAAAACGGGTCTGTTAGCAGGTCTTCGATCAAAAAAGACGAATGCCCGAAGTATGTTATTTTCATAACATTCAGATTAAAAAGATCATATTTAGCACTTGTGAAGCTGTTATAGATGCAAATTCATCTTCCACTATCTGCTTTACCAATTCACTACTGTGACGTCGCTAACATATCATTTTACAGAATTGGTCACTTAAATCATCCACTTTCTTTTCAGACCTTTAATATTATCAAAATCCGCATCCTGCGAAATTATGGTCTCAGCACCTGCAATAAAAGCAGTTGCTGCGTGGATGCCATCCCTTGGGAGAAGCTTATATTCTTTGATAAGTTCGAGAGCTTTCCATATTATGATGTCGGAGACATCAATGAATCTTATATTTGGCATAGATAGAAACGCTTCAAGGTTTTTAATTGCAATGTCTATGCCTTTAATCTTGTTTACCTTGTAAAAAACCTCATCAAATGTTAAAAAAGACGTGCAGGCTGGCATTTGTGCATTCTGCACACTTTCCAGTACCCCTCTCGACCATTCACCAAGTTCTGTATCATCAAGAATGGCGTAGATGACAAGATTGGAATCCAGATAGTTCAATTTACCCTCTCTTCCAGTTCTTCTTCATATGCTTCGTGAGGCTCTAATTTAAGTTTGCCCATGCCTTTTGCGGTCTCCCTGAAAACAGAAACCGCATCTATCGGTGGTTTTTCTATTTCCAGTTTATTGTCTTTTAGCTTGAACAGTACCCTTGACCCAGGATAGATATGCAAAGCATGCCTGAATTCATGGGGAATCACTACCTGCCCTTTTGGACCAACTTTCATTATAGATTCCATGCTACAATCCCTGTTAAGTAATAGGTATAACTTGTATTTATACATGTTTAGAGTGTATCCAATATTCACAATCAGTTCGTTGTAGAAGTCCGAGGTAGACATAGGTGCACATATTAGTCTAACACCTGCCCTGTTCGCAGAAGTGTTTAACATGGTCGAGGTAGTCCTGCGAAAAAATGACCACCATCTTATCAAGTGCAGTCTTAAACGTGATTATATTTTTGGCAATATCAATTCTCTGCCCTGACTGAGCAGATAAGAGATTGCTATGGGAAAGCTAATAAATTAATAAGCAAGTTCTTAGACGATGTGTCTGCATGCAAATAGAAATAGTCAACTCCTGGTAGTTAAGGAAGGGATGCATTATTAGATTTAATTTCGTTATACTTCTATGCGCTCTTCTTCTCGCAACATCTGCCATAAATCCATCGTCAGCATCCGGCATCACACATCCGGTAATACTCGAGTTTCTTCCAAATCCACAAGCTCTGATGGATCAGGGCGAGTATGTGGTTATCTACAACCCGACAGGTCAGGGAATTGATATATCCGGTTTTACTCTCACAGACCTTGAGGGAGAGTTTGAAATTCCTAGTGGAACAATTCTTGATCCGGAATCGAACTACCAAATCGAACTTCCGGCAAATGGGATCCAGCTCAGTAACAGTGGAGACGAGGTGATACTTCTCGATAGTACGTCACGCATGGTGGATTGTGTCATTTACAGAGGCTCTGAGTATGAAGGGGAAGGCTGGCAGGGTTCCGTTCTTGGCAGCGCTTCTGAAGAGCGCATATTCAGGCGCTTCTATCTTGATAATGACACTGATACTGCATATGAGTGGCTGCCTCTTAAAGAGTATTACCGCGGGCAGTCAGAGTTTATGCCATCTTCTAAATCATTTTCAGGCGAGGTCACAGTCTTTGTGTCGCCAGATTGCAGTCTTGAGATTCTTCAAAAGGAGATCCGGAGTGCATCCGTTCTCAAAGTGAATGTCTATCTCTTTGAAAGCCAGGATATTGAACGTGAGGTGATAGATCTGCTCAGTCGAGGTGGAACTGTGTATATTCTCATCGAGGGCAGTCCTGTTGGCGGTATCAGCGATTATGAAGTCAAAATACTCAGGCACATCATAGAAAAAGGGGGAGAGGTTCGTTTCAGTAATGATTCGCTTTACCGGCTGAACCATGCAAAGTACGCACTGATAGACAGCGATACCCTTATTCTCGGTTCTGAGAACTGGAACATTGGTGGTTATCCGCCAGATGGTTCCATCGGAAATCGCGGCTGGGGTGTTGTCATAAGCGACAGGGAGATATTCCATGATATGTCTTCCGTGTTTGAGCATGACTGGGCACATGGAATAAAGGTTAGTCCCAATGACCTGCCGCAGGGATCTAAATCAGATTCGGATGAGCCAGGTGACCGTATCGGGCATACGGTGTTTGAAGCAAAGGATATAAACGGTGAGTTCACAGCGAGCATAATTATCGGACCTGACAATACCCTCCATTATGAAACGATCATCGAAACGATAAACTCTGCTGAAAAGACGCTCTATATCGAGCAGGCGTATATAAGAAGGGACTGGAGAAACGATGAGAGCCCTTACCTTCAATCTGCGATCAATGCTGCAATGCAGGGTGTGGAAGTGAAAGTCCTCCTTGATTCAATGTGGTACAACACAAACGAGGAGAATGATAATGATGAACTCTGCAACTATCTGAACGATCTCGCTTCGCAGGAGAACCTGAACCTTGAAGCACGGCTTGTGAAACGGGATGGAATTACAAAAATTCACAATAAAGGTGTGATCGTTGACGGCCAAAGGGTACTGATCTCTTCGATAAACTGGAACAAACATAGCCCTACCTATAACAGAGAGATCGGCATCATAATCGAAAATCCAAAGCTTGCAGCATACTATACTGAAGTCTTTCTATATGACTGGAACCTGGGCATAACAGAGAATAAATCATCAAAAACAATCATAAATTTCTTAATAGTGGTGGTGATGATACTGCTCGCTGTATCAATGATCTATTTAATAAAGCAATGGATGGGTAAATCCGGGAAATAGCTTTAATTTTCGTAAATCCTTTCAGTTCACTTTCTTTTTCAATCTCAAGGTATTTTTTCACGACTGCTGTTGGAAGTAGAACCTCGCCTAACAGTAGCTCTTTTAACAGATTGGTTTCATCAAGTCGTTTGAATACACTTAGTATAGTGTTGTTCAACACTATCATACAGGCTACCCGATCCTTCTGGCAATCTTTATCTCTTCATCCAATTCTTTTATTGTGCTGCTTCCAAGTTCGGGTGTAATGCCCTGGCTTTCCAGAATTTTTGCAGCATTATGGATGGGCACTCCTGCAAGTTCAGCAAATTTACCAAGAGTTATTTGATTGTTCCTGTACAATTCAACATATAACAAGGGATTTGAATGAGCTGACCTCACTGATAGATATCCGAATGTTTTCAGGTAAACGCTCAAGATATTCGCAAAAACTTTCAAGCAAGCTGTCCCAAAACCAATTTATATTATACAATTCGGCTATATTTTATCATAATTGGGCAATTATTGATTATAATTCAATGTTATTATCCCAGATGAGATAGATTTCATTTGATTTGTACACACGCTTTTAGTTTTGGGACAGCCTGCAAGAAGCATTATCTCAGGAGTCATTCTGTTTCCAATAATGCTTATTCCAAGTTTTTTGTGACTCAGTTCTATTATTTAACCTCATTACTATAACAAGCAGTACCAGCATAAATTAGTTTATGTTAGTTGCATTTGCCCTATTCCTTTGCTGGTTCATACCGGACTGATATTATCTAGGGCAATTCACTTCCAGGTTAAAATGATTAATAGCTTCAACATAAGTTCTTGGTAAAAACTCAAACATTCCACCAATCCAGCAGCATTCCTTTACCTCTCCCAACTATTCTCCTGGTTTCCCTCATCATCCTACACTACCTGACTGAAACGATGCACTCAAAACTCATTGTTGCTGCTATTTAGTCCCATTAGTTGTCAAAAAAAGATTCACGATGTATTGAGCCTTTCCATGTATGCAATAGGTAGCGGAAAATGTATAACATGTATGAGGCAGGGATATTATATCGGTGCTACGAGCAAACAAATTTATGGAATGAAATAGATAGTAATAATCAGGTAAATCTTGTAATAAGCATCAGAAAAGGTAATTTATGGCAGTATTGGCATTAAAGAGCAATCTGGTATCTGGTATATCGGGTGTGGTCGAGAAAATTAAAACTATTGGTGGAGATAAGGTACGGTTTGTCGTTTTATATGGTTCTGCAGCAAAAGGGGAAATGACAGAATTATCTGATATCGACCTGGCTGTGTTCTATGAGGGTGATAAGAAAGAAAGATTTGATTTCAGGGTGAAGGTTCTTGGCAGGGTCAGCAATGAATTTGATATTCAAACCTTCCAGGATCTACCGCTCTACATCCAGAAAGACATTGTGTCGTCTGGCAATGTTATTTATTATAAGGGCTACAGGGAACTATTCTGCACTTTTCTAAGAACTATCAGGGAATTTGAGCATTTCAAGCCGCGTCTTGATATGTATTATTCAGGTCTGGGGGTGTAATGCATACAACAAAAAGACAGGACGCGCATATTTTCGAAACTTGATGAGATGACAAGGTACGTCGAAGAACTCAAGGAAATGCTACCAGATAAAGAAGAATATTTACAGCACTTAATTAGGAGGCGGGCATGCGAAAAGACGATCGAGGTGGCCATCGAATCATTAATCGATGTATCGGCAATGATAGTCTCTGCTGGAAAATTTGGCCTGCCTGCAAGCGAAGAAGGCATTTTCGATATACTGGTAGGAAAATTGGTCATATCCAGTGAATTTGGTGACAAACTGAAAAACCTTAAGGGATTTAGAAATGTTTTAATTCATCGTTATCCACACCTGGCTGATGATATGGTCTACTATTACTTAACCAATTATCTTGATGATTTTTATGTGTTTAAAAGTACAATTGAATCGTATTTGGAAAAATAAGATCATTAGTTTAGAATGAAGTTTCAGGCTTTTGTTTTTTTGAAATTACATCTCCAAACATTCCACTGCTCTCAAACCACTCCTTTAACTATCTTAATCATCCCAACAATTCTCCCGGTTTTTTTCATCCTCCCCGATGCCCCTGACAGAGCGTAACGAAATCTAAGGTCATTCACTTCATCAATTCAACTTCAATGGTATTTGTGGATCAAAAGCTAACTGGTTGGATCGTGAATAGTAAGCATGAGGCATGACCCCAGACCATATATGGCTAAAATATCCTCATTCCTGAAAATAACCATCTCAGCCATATTGACCTGTTTATATACCAATAAATTGGATTAGAATCCATTTGACTAAGGCAAATTATCGATGACCAAAGGGCTTTGGAATATCTTATGTGGAACAACTGACATATCTGGTCTTCCTGAACTGAATATAGAGCATTCACATTCATGAAGCAGCAAAAACTGAAGATACATCATGAAGTCTTTCCCTGTTTCCCATAAGGACAACAATATCATCTTCCAGGAGTTTATCCTCCCCATCAGGATTGTTCAGCACATCATTTCCCCTCTGGATTGCCAGCACTGTGAAACCCCATTGCTTCCTTAAGTTCAGTTCTGCCAGGGTTTTTCCATCGGCAATTGATCCCCCCATCACCCTGAAAGTCTCGAGCTCAATGTTTGTCAGGTGATGTCCCAGATCATCAAGAGACCTGGGTCGGTGATATATATCCCTGATCATTTCATATCCATCCTTTCGCACCCTTTCAACATTCTTTTGGATCTCTTCCTTTGGGATAAGATACCTTGACAGCACCCTGGAAAATATCTCGATGGAAGTTTCGAATTCTGCCGGTATCACTTCATCTGCACCCAGTTCGTATAGTTCTTCCAGTTCGCTGACATAGCGTATACGGGTAATTATATAGATTCCGGGATTCAGTTTACGTGCATTCTTGACCATCATGCGGGTATGTGCAGCATCACATATGGCAACAACCAGTATCTTTGCTTTTGAGATATTAGTAAGTTTAAGGATATCCTCTTTTGAGGCATCGCCATAGAATATGGGCAGACCTTTCCTTTTTTCAGATATCACAATTTCAGGGTTCATTTCCACCACTACAAAGGGGATTTTTACAGCAGAAAGCACACTTGAAAGATTTCTTCCGTTTATACCGTAGCCAGCGATAACCACATGTTTTTCAATTTTAGACCCTATTGTTTCTTTCCGGATGTGATCAGATTCCTTACCATGACGGGTTATAAAGTCCTCTATCCTTGGCCCCATCTGGATCATGAATGGCGTAGCTATCATGGTCAGTATAGCAGAGGCCAGGAATACCTGGTAAATATCATTATTCAACAGGCCATGCTGGATACCTATCAACGAGAGCACGAAAGAGAACTCACCGATCTGGGCAAGGGAAAGTCCTACAAGGAAGGCGGTATGTATGGGATATTTCAATACAACGGTAGTGATCATTGTCAGCATGAACTTGATCAGGATAATTATGATAACTACATACAGTATAATTGAAAAATTATCCAGTACAAATCCCAGGTCCAGAAGCATGCCTATTGATATAAAGAACAGGCTATTGAACACGTCCCTGAGGGGCAGTATCTCGCTGAGCGCCTGATGGGAGAACTCAGATTCCGAGATGATCAAACCAATTATGAACGCCCCTATGGCAAGGGATAATCCTGCCATAGAGGTCAATGTAGCCGTACCCAGGCAGATCACGATCATACCCAGGAGGAACAGTTCCCTGTTCTGGGTCCTGACAATGTGGTATAATACGGTGGGTACAATGAACCTTCCTGCTACTATTAATAATAAAACGATTGCAAGAGCTTTTAGTATCGAGAATATCATTGCAGATGACGATGTGCCGGCAGTACCTGCAAGCAATGGTACAAGCAGGACCATCAAGATGATGCCCAGGTCCTGGAATATCAGAATACTAATAGTAACTCTTCCGTTCGGACTCTCCATTTCAGCCCTCTCAGACAGTATACGGAGTACAATGGCTGTGCTGCTCATTGATACTAAAAATCCTAGGAATATCGCAATTCCCATGGATTGTCCTGCCGCAAGTGCGATCAAAGTCACAACTACAATGGTCAGGAGCACCTGCATCCCACCCCCCATCACGATAGTTCTCCTGGATCT
Organism: ANME-2 cluster archaeon; assembly: GCA_014237145.1. Taxonomy (NCBI): domain Archaea; kingdom Methanobacteriati; phylum Methanobacteriota; class Methanomicrobia; order Methanosarcinales; species ANME-2 cluster archaeon. Next base: position 22,031 of record JAAXOC010000038.1, on the reverse strand, counting down.
TATCAATTCTTGTAGTGAAAACTCGATACCTATTGTGAACAGTAATAGTATGACCCCTATCTCAGCAAATAGTTCGATCATTGTCTGGTCTTTTACCAGACCAATTACGGAAGGACCGATTATCACACCTGTGACAAGATATCCTACAATAGGGACGATACGCAGTTTATGAAATAAGAAAACAATGCCTATTGACAGGCTGAAGATCAATACAAAATCGGTTAATATTGCAACAGTTTCTAAAGTCACATCGTACTATTTTGTAATATCTTATATATTTAAATAACTACACCACTTCAGTCAACTAATTTAAAAGTTCTTTTGACGATGCTCCTTTTCCCGTTATAGAGGTTGTCTAACAATTACTGTCCGCAATAATTTTGCTTCTTCTTTTTTATTTCCGGCATATTATCGCCATTCAAGTACATGCTTGATTTTATTCGTAGCGTTGCGTCCACACCATATGTATTTTTAAGCTATTCTGCCAGTTTTGGACTGGCAAATTCTTTATCCGCAACAACAATAATGGATATGCCAGAAAGCCACCACATCTGCTGTAATCCTTCAGTAATTGGTGTCAAGACATATTTCCAGTGATCAAAGGAGCTATTTCCTTTCCAATCTAGAACAATCCAAAATAACGTTATGGCACGCCCCTTGATAACTGACAGCAACCGATAGGATGTTGATGCATTTACAGCGTTTTTTCCAGTCGGTGCGGTCCATTGTCAGCACAATCATAGAAAGTTTCGAGAGATTTGGACGTAATAAATAGATCAACGGTATAACCGTCATAGTAGGCAATATCTTTCTGTTGATAAAAACCGCCGTATCCGTTGTGCACAAGCTGTAACACTTGTACCATTAACAGATAGGGGCTCACTCAATTTCGAAATATGTGCTTCATTTTTTCCAGCAAACAGACAATTAAACTTGAAAGCGACATTCTTAATGGTTTTGATAAATTCAAATTAATTTCTAAGAATAGTTTCAATATGGTTTCCTGTAAGTAACAAACATTCCCCATAAACATTCATCCCATCTATATTTTTTTATGATTTTTTATATCTAAACTATGAAATATATGAAATCGAAGAATTTATTAAGGTAGTGAAGTTTTATAAATGTTAGCTACAGAAGGATATATAAATTGATTTTTGTTGCTGTGAAAATAGCATTTTTATGCTCATGAATGTATTGGATGGGGCATGAAGGTTTATTTCTAAATAGTTGATTTATATCGTCTTAAGATAACGAAATATAAAAAAGTGTAAGCTACTGAGTTGCATACTGTATAAATACTAACTAATGTTTTTGTGTATTTGGTAAAAATAGTCAATACGTACAATATTAAAGTAGCGAGTTAACAATTCCCGTGTCAACCTTCAACTTGCTATAAAAGATTACAGTAACATTGCAGTATCAATTGCAACATTACTGTGATTGGGAGAATTATTCTGAGAGTTTCTTATCTATTGCCTCTTCGAGCTTGTCAATCTTTCTCTCAAGACGTTCTATCTCTTCCTTTGTTTCAGTTTTAGCCTTGCTGAACGTTTCCTTCACTTTTTCGGATATCCTTTTTTCGAGATCCTCTTTCTGTTTCTTCTGTTCGTCAATAAGTTCCTTTACAAATTTCTTGCCTTCTTCCTTGTTAATCTCACCTTTATCAACAAGTTCTTTTGCGATTTCGTTGATCTTTTCTTCAGTGAGTGCCCAGGCACCAATTCCCAAAAGACCCAATTTCCTGATAGTTTCAATCATATACAAAAACTCCTATTTTATGTTAGATGTTTAATTATTAATATTTTTATGCATTTTCGCACGAATGGTTGTGATACCCTATAGCTCTTCATATATTCCAGCCAGTGATCTGGATGTCCTATTAATATCATGATGTTTCACAGCAGATCTACGAGCTTCCCTCCCTAACCTAACTGCAAAATCCTCATCTTCAATTAATGTCTGTATATGCGCGGCAAAATCATTTACACATGTCCCCATCACGCAGTCGCACCCATGGGTCAGCCATTCTTTGAATACAGGCAGATTTTGAAACAATTGGGCGGCTATTGGCTTCTGCTTCAACAATAGCAAGACCCTGAGTCTCATGTATGGAAGGAAAAAAGAATATATCACTGGCAGACAGAACTGCTTTAATATAAGGTGTATTACCTGTATATATCATATTCTTAGGTATACTCTTTATATTTATGTTATCATCCCTGAACGTTCCATGGTCTTTGCAGTTCTTTTCAATGCATGTCTTATTGTCATTATCAAAAATTACCGCATCAATCAGATTATGGCATACCGGGAAAATTGATTTTGTTTCCTTCATTTTTAACATACCAGATATATGCTGTATTCACTGAATATTTATCATGTGTAGTTATAATACATATAGTTTTTGTAATAATAATTAAAACATATCGGTTGTTATTTTAATAATAAAAAGAGTTAAATACTATTCAGGTATTGAAGCATCGCATGAATTTGTCCATAAAAGACATCTACGAAAAAATCGGAATATTCATAGAAAAACGCACTTTGTTAATCCTTCTGGTAGCATTTCTTTTAATATTTGTCTCATTCTACGGTGCCGGAAAAATCAGTACTGAAACCGGTGAAGATACTTTTACCGAAAAATCCTCGAAACTGTATCAAGATTATAATAACCTTTTTAAACAAAATTTCGGTGCAGAGGCAATAATCGTTCTTGTGGAATCAGATGACATTTCTGACCCTGAAGTACTGAAAGCTATGGACAGACTGGGAACATCGATGGAAGGCAAAAAAGATGTCAAAGGTACATTCAGCATCGCCACAATCATAAAAGATTTTGCATCCCAGCAGTACGGTCATTCCGATATACCCGAAGATAAACATACCATCCAACATATTATTTCCCGCACTCCTGAGGAATATCTTGCCCTGTTAATGCCTGATGACCGCCACGCAATTGTCATGATTGAAATGAGAGAGGATGTTACGACTGAGAATACGGAATGGGTGCTGTCAGAGACCAAAACTGCAGTTACATGGGCGAATTTCCCGCCAGGCACATCCACAATCGTTACTGGTGAACCTGCTTTTATGATAGCAATTCAGGAAGAGATGAATAAAAGTATGGGTTTGATGCTTGCCATTTCAGGACTTCTAATGGCAGTTGCACTGCTAATAGCATTCAAACATGTACGCTGGAAACTCCTTCCTTTACCCATAGTCCTGATAGGAATCATATATACCTTCGGAGCTATGGGCTTTACAAATGTACCCATGACAATGGTATCAATGGCAGTATTTCCCATCCTCATCGGTCTTGGTGTGGACTATGCCATCCAGTTTCATAATAGAGCGGAGGAAGAACTGGCACGGGGAGAAACCGCATCCGAGGCCATTATCGAGAGCATAAAACATATGGGACCTGCTGTAGGCACAGCGATAGTTGCAACCAGTCTCGGTTTTGTAGCCCTGTTTACCTCCCCGGTCCCAATGATCCGGGATTTCGGAAAGATGAGCTTAATCGGTGTGATTCTCAGCTACTTCGTGTCTATGTTTATACTGTTGCCTGTGCTATACCTATTGGACAGTAGAGCAGAGAAAAAAGCATTAAAAAAAGCCCGCTGCAATGGTGGTAACAGTAAAAGCACCATTAAAGCTGAAAACATAACAAAAAATGATAGCACCGAAGGCTTCGGCCGATTCCTTGGACATTTTACCGTCACAATGGCGAAAAACCCGTTGATTGTTATTGGAATTGCGAGTCTGTTAACAATAGGGGGACTGTACGCAGATGAGCATGTAGGTATCCAGACCAATATTAAAAACTTCATACCGCAGGACCTTAAGCCTTTGAATGATTTTGACAAATTGAACAATCTAATAGGGGGCATGGATCAACTGAACATCATTATTAGAGCAGATGATGTTACAGACCCTTCCGTCATACATTGGATGGATAGTTTTGGCCGGAGTGAAGTTGAAAAACAAAAAGACATAATAAGTTCGGACAGCCTTGCAACTCCTATTAAGGTAGCATATGGTGCTGTTCCGTCCGATCCTGCTGTTGTGAACAGCATTGTGGACGGTTTGCCCGGTACGATTAAAGACCGATATGTGCTGGGCGGTGATTTAGGAATCTTGAACTTGAAGATTGACCAAAATCTCAAGACCGAACAGATTGCAGCACTGATTGAGAATGTTAAGAGCGATATTGAATGGTATCCTCCACCAATAGGTGTATCAACCACCGTTACCGGTCGGCAGGTTACTATGACCTCTGTCCTGGATGCACTAACCTCAGGTAGGATAGCTATGGGATATCTGGGACTTACGTTGATCTTTTTTGGACTACTTGTTATTTACAGGGACTGGCTGAAGGCATTTGTACCAATCCTGCCGATCCTCATGGTGACAGGATGGTCAGGTGGTGTTATGTATCTTTTGGGAATGGAATATAATCCTCTAACAGCCACCCTTGGGGCACTGGTTCTCGGGATCGGGGCAGAGTTTACTATACTCATGATGGAAAGGTATTTCGAAGAGCGTGAAAACGGGCTTATCCCCATGGAAGCTATGGAAACCGCTTCAGCAAAGATTGGACCAGCAATAATTGCCTCTGGTTCTACGGTGATATTCGGATTTTCAGCCCTTATTGCAACGCCCTTTCCAATCCTAAGCGATTTCGGTGTTGTTACCGTCATCGCTGTTGGATTTTCACTACTGAGCACTCTCATAGTCCTGCCTCCTGTTATGGTGCACCTTGACATCTGGAGGTCAAAAAGGAAGATCCAGAAAAAAAACCCAATAATTTAGAATTTTAAAAAATAAATATAATTATTAATAAAAAGGAAGATGAATAAATGAGATCAAGAAAAGTACTACTCGCAATAATAACTGCTCTGCTGTTGTGCAATACTATATTTAGTGCATCAGCGGTACTGGATGAATACAATGTCGGTGAGATCAGTGATGACTATTACAACGTGTACGGCCAGCCGCATATAACTGCTGTCATATCAGGTGACAACACATTCAAACGGGGAGACGAAGGTACCCTTTTTATTACACTGCTCAATGACGGCGAGACCTATGGCTTTGAAGCAGATAATGACGAACTGGATGATGATATTGCTGATTACGGTCCAGACCTTGTAATGGGTCTTGCGGCAAAGGAACTGAATTTAGACCGCCAGGTCACAACCGCAAAATCCATGACAGGAAAACTGTCATTGGTGAATGCTGGTACACCTCTGGAAATAAAAATAAATACTGTACTGATAGACTCGCTTCAGGAAGGGAAGTCCACAGAAGATCCACTTACCTTCCCGATCCGGATATATGATAATGCCAGGGCAGGTATCTATGAACTTCGACTTGACATTACATATACTTACCAGAAAGATTCTGCAGTCTCAGCTCCCTATGGTGAGACCTATTTCTGGAATGTGGAAGGAAACGAGACTGCAATAATTAATATCGAAATCGAAGAGCAACCATTCTTTGAAGTAACAGAAACTACATCATATCTGACAGCAGGTGAAAGCGGGATGTTGAAAGTAACATATAAGAATGTAGGAGATGTTACAGCTTATGACGCAATTGCAAGAATCAGCACAGTGGATCCGTTCAGTACAACTGACGATCAGGCATACCTTGGAGATATGGCAACGGGTGAGTCAAGGACAGCATTATACAAGATTAACGTGGATGAAACAGCAACATCAAAAAGTTATGCAATAAAGAACGAAATCAAATATGATGATGAACATGGAGATATCCAGTATTCGAAAGCTTTGAAGGCTACAGTTAATGTAAAACCAGCTGTCCCTTTTATGGATAAGGTTAAAGAGAGTCCAACTGTTTTAATATTGATGGTTCTTGGGATTATCGGGACACCAATATACTTGTATATTAAACGAAAAAAAATAACTATTGAATGACATATAGGACGATTAGTGGTTTAAATGAATGATCTAATTGAAACTCTTCGGAAATTGGGTATGACAGATTATGAAGCAAAAGCGTTCGCTGCAATAACGAAAGCCGGCAGCGGGACTGCAACAGACATTCACGTCCTGTCTGGAATACCCAGGTCTGCAGTATATGGTGTACTGACAAAGCTCAATGAGAAGGGGATCATTGAGGTCCAGCACACCAAACCAATGAAATTCAGGGCCGTATCACCTGACAGAGCATTTGAAAAACTTAAAGAAGATTATTACGCTGAAAGCCAGAAAGCCTTTGAGATGTTAGAAAACATCTACAAAACCCATGAAGTAGATTTAAAAGAAGAAATTGTCTGGACCATCAACGGTGTGAAAAACGTTAATGACCGGATGATAAAAATGATTGAAAGCGCAACTTTTGAGATTATTTTTGCAGCTTCATATCCTTCATTTCACAAAATAATGGAAGCCTATCCGGTTCTTGAAAAACTAAAACTGGCGCTACAAAAAAGACTGGAACAAGGTGTCAAGGTAAAAATCACGGGCAGTACACAACATGATGCCGATGCAATTGCAGAAGTTCTCCCAGGGGCAGAAATTCGGACATATTCCGATAAAATAACAATGGCTCCCGTGAAGGGTGGAATATTAGTGGTAGACGATACTGAAGTTTTAATCGCTATCATTAAAGAAGAGATTGGAAACGAAGATCTAACTGCGATCTGGTCAAACGGGAATGAGGTCATCTCTATTTTTAAGCATTTTGTTGATGCCGAATGGAGAGCATGCACAATTCCAGAATAAGTTGTGATTGATACACAGAGAGACAATAGAGAAACTAACAGAATAGAGTTATAGGTTGCATTGTGCCCGAAATATTTGAGCAATACACATCTCATTAAAGTGGAATAAAAAAATGAATAAGTTTGACGTTATAGTTGTAGGTGCGGGGATTAGCGGACTTCTGGCTGCGCTTACACTGTCAAAACATGGTAACAGAGTGTTGGTGCTCGAAAAAACGGGGCATGTAGGTGGAAATTGCAATAGTTACATAGTGGATGATTATCAGGTCGATACCGGTCCCCATGCCATCACGCATCTTGCAGTTGGACCATTAAAGAGGCTGATGGATAACTATTTCAATTACGTGCCAGTGTTTGAGGATTATGGCAATTATTTTATCAGAACAGAAGACAGTTTCCAGAAGGTCCCATCGAATTTGAAGGAATTTATCACATACGACATTCTTCCAAAAAAAGACAGGCTTGTGCTGTCACAGGCAGCCACAAAAGTTCTTACGCTATCAACTTTTGGTACAGACCTCTCTAAACAATCGGTGTATGACTCACTGCCGCGTACCCTGTCAAAGGATACATATGATTTTGTCAACGCAATATCATATTTCCTGTCAGGGAAATCTATGAAGGAGACATCTGTTCACAGGATGCTGACCGGCAGCAGTTTCATACGCGACAGTGTCACACAGGAGCAGTTTGAAAGTATTGTGGGGCCAAAAGAAATGCTGCAACATACTGAATCTATTCTTCAGTCCATATTACACTCCAATTTTCATACATCATTGGGGTTAACATTGTCAGGGATACTGGAATCATCACTTCAGATCAAAAGCACTGTTCCAATCTCGCTTGCATCGATCAGTAGGTTTGTAGCCAATAGTGATACTGCCCAAGCTCAAGGGTATCCGCGTAAAGGGCTCAGATCAATGTTAAATGCTGTTCTCTACTCTCTTCCGGAAACGGTTGAGATTCAGACTCAGTGTGAGGTAAAACGCATCCTCACAAATGAGGGGAAAGTCATAGGTGTAGAAACGGACCAGACTTACTATGCCGATCTCGTGGTCTACACAGGTTTTGCAAAGAACCTGCCTGATATTGTTGAAGATCTGCCAATATCTTATATTAACTATCTTGGCGGAATTGTCCAGACCAAGAGCCTGACTATCTGGTTAGGTCTTGACAGGAAGATGGACGAGTTCAACTATATGGGTTCAGAGGTATGGTTCAAGGACACCCCATACTGGGCAATGCCGATAAGTAATTTTGACCCATCTCTTGCACCAAAGGGAAAACAGCTCGTAGGGTTCGGATTTGTGATGGATGATGACAGATCTGAAGATTCAGTTATAAAGAATGCGTATGATACTGTTTACCGTGCCCTGCCATCCATAGAAAGACATGTTGAAATGCAGCATGAACAGATCACAATTCCTGAAAAAGCGGCTGTCACCATTAATGGAAAAATCGCAGATATAAGGACTCCGATCAAAAACTTGTATCTGGCTGGCACGGATACGGATAGCCGGAGTATGGGCATAACCCGCGCTGCGTATTCGATCATAGAGATGCTGGGTGCGTTGAACGAAGACGGGAACCTGCACTAAGGCAGGTTTTATCTTTTAAGTATCATAGTCATCAAGCAGTCTGCTGCATGTTCGGATTTATTAGCTATGTCCACCATGGCTTTTACGAGTTCGGTAAGGTGCTGATTTTGATTAAAAACAGTGGTTTTCATATAATTTTTATGATGAAATTTAAACTGTTGAATGGTTTTTCCTGACAAAATTGGATAGTTATGGGCAAAAGATGCTTCATTATCTTCAAAAAATACTATCATCTGTCTAACTTGGAATCTAATATCTCGGGTGGGTTTTGAGGGGACAATTTTCATTAAGTCTGGTCACTCACGTATGCCGATATATTCACGAAGGTCTGCAATACCGAGTTTATTTGTAATTTTATCGACAATTGTAGAATCGATTTTTCTTCCAATATCAAGTTGAGCATAGTAGTATATAGTTCCAATAAGTCCCATATTTTCAAGCCGCCTGGATGAATTTATAACTGTGATATCGTTGAAATATCTCAATTTACCTTCCTTGCAGATCCGCCTGCTAAAATCCACATCTTCAAGTAAAACATTACGGTAGCCTCCACATTTAAAGTAAGAAGCTTTGCGCACACACGTGATGAATCCTGGAAGTGTTGCCGTGAACAGTTTGTCCCGCATTTCAAAATAATGGTTCGAAACCTGTTGTGCGAGCTTCAACTGCTGCGACTGTTCAGAGAAATCGAAATGTGTTGAAAAGGCAACAACACCAGGATTGTTCATGAACCGATCATACATCCAGGCAAGAAAATAGCTAGGCAGTATTGTATCTGAGTCAACAAACACGAAGTACTTGCTGCTATCAGATGCGTTTAATGCACCAAAGTGTCTGCCATATCCTATACCAACATCTTTGCAGTGAATCACCTTATCAGTGTAGAGTTTTGCAACTCCAATGGTGCCATCATCACTGCCGCCGTCTGAAACAATTATTTCATACGGGACATTAGTATTCTGCTTTACCAGTGCTTTAAGTGTAGTATCAATATATTTTTCTTCGTTGAGTGTAGGTATTATGATAGATATTTCAGTTTGCATCATTAAGAACCATTTACCGATTATCCATAAAGGTTTTGGTTTAGAAAGTGTCGCTTAAATCCATAGAGACTGTCGGAAAAGCCTTGTTTTTCAATATTCCAGCTTTACGGTCTAAACTCGACATGGCACAGCATAATGATTTAGTTGGAATAATAATTTTGAAAGTTTCAATTTAAGCCCTTTTTAGGTACTTTTCCGACAATCTCCCATAAATTTCATATAATGAACTTAATATAAAAAACGAAAGGAAACTGTGGAATGGCCATTTGGAAATATTAAGCAGAATCTGGGATTTAGGGAGTTTTTAACACGGAAATTGAAAAATGTGAAAGTCCGTTTTGTTCAATTTAACATGCATTGCGCATAATCTGACAGTTGTATGGGGTAAAATGGGGGGAAATAAAGATATTTTGTGTTAGATTGTGGGTTTGGTTGTGGAATTGGCTTTTGAGATGAGAGGATTTTAGGAATTTCAAGTTTTTTTGTATTATTGTGTTAATTTGTACATTTACCTGAATTGGAATGGGGGACAGCCTCTATAGTCCTTAGCAGTATACAAAGCTGGAGCTCATTAAATAAATAGCGTTTTATTGTGGTAATGACTACAATATCCCAGATGGAAACACACCTACTCCAACAGGACACTGATAAGCAGACCACTGATTTTATCACCCATCCGCTTATTAAACCGGATGCTATCGAGCAGAGGCTGTACCAGCTCAACCTGGCCGCAGCCGCACTTAAACAGTCCACACTTGTGGTGCTGCCTACGGGCCTTGGTAAGACCATAGTGGCCCTGATCGTCATAGCCAACCGGCTCCAGGCAATGAGCGGTAAAGTCATAATTCTATCTCCCACCAAACCCCTGGTTGAGCAGCATGCCTCATTTTTGAAAAAGTTCATGACCCTGCCGCCTGATGAGATCGTGGTGTTCACAGGTAGTATACCATCCGCAAAACGCATAGCGCTTTGGAAGGATGCCCGCATAGTGGTTTCCACACCCCAGGTAATAGAGAACGACCTGTTATCGCACAGGATAGACCTGTCTGATGTGGTCCATATTACCTTTGACGAAGCCCACAGGTCAGTTGGTAACTATGCTTATGTCTATATAGCCGAAAAATACCAGTTTCAGGCAAAAGACCCGCTGGTATTGGGCATAACAGCCAGTCCGGGTGCCAGCAGCGAGAAGATAGAGGAGGTCTGCCGCAACCTATCCACATCAAAAGTACAGGTAAGAACCGATGACGACCCTGATGTAAAGCCCTATGTCCACTATCGTGACCTTGAATGGCGGCATATTACTGTTCCAGTGGAAATTAAGGGGTTGAAGGATTCTATGCAGCGGGTTTTAGATAACAGGATTGAACAACTGACTAAACTGGATTTTATTGACCCGAACAGGAAATATCTGAATAAACGGGAACTTCTGGACCTCCAATCCAGGCTTCAGTCCAGATTGAGAAGTGGGCCGGACCAGCAGGTGTTCAAGGCCATATCCCTGGTGGCAGAGATACTAAAAGTAAGCCATGCCATCGAGATAACTGAGACCCAGGGACCTGAGGCCCTTGCTAAATATTTCGAACGGCTGGAGCATGAGGCAGGCTCAAAATCCGGCAGTAAAGCTTCCCGCAGGCTGGTGGAGGATGTGTATATGCGCCAGGCCATGTATGCACTCAAGGAAATGGATGTCACGCATCCAAAGCTTGAGATCGTTAAGGATATTGTGTCCGGGCAGCTGCGTAACAATCCCGATTCCAGGGTGATAATTTTCACAAATTATAGGGATATGTCAGAACTGGTGACCCGGAACCTGGAGGGTGCTGACAACGTGCGCCCGGTTAGGTTCGTGGGGCAGGCGAGCAAGTACAAGGATACGGGCCTGACCCAGAAACAGCAGGTAGAGATACTGGATAAGTTCAGGTCGGGAGAATATAATGCCCTGGTGGCCACCTCAGTAGCAGAGGAAGGGCTTGATATCCCTGCCACTGATCTGGTACTGTTCTACGAACCCGTACCCTCAGAGATTCGCAGTATCCAGCGTAAGGGCAGGACGGGACGCAGTCATGCCGGGAAGGTGGTGGTGCTGGTAGCCAAGGGTACAAAGGACGAGGCATATTACTGGAGCAGCCGCCGTAAAGAGAAGACCATGAACAGCAAGATGCGTCAGTTGAGCGATACCAGAAATGCCCGGACGTTTGGTGAAATACCAGGTATTCCGGGTACTGGAATGCTGAGGACTTCAGGGACGTTGGGGACGCTGGATACAGGGGTGATGGGGACATCAGAGCAGTTGGGGATAACGGGGGTACCGGGTACTCCGGAGAAGCCGGGGATGACTGGGGTACCAGAACAGTCGGAGATGCCGGGGGTACAGGGGGTGCCGGAACAGCCTGCAGAAAAAGCAGGACAAAAACAACTGCTCGATTATTCAGGTGAAAAACTGCAGATATATGTAGACCAGCGCGAGATACGCTCTGGTGTGGCCCGGGCTCTTGAGAGTGCAGGCAATGATGTCATACTGACCACACTGGAAGTGGGGGATTATATCGTAAGTGACAGGGTGGCTATCGAGCGTAAGACCGATGTGGACTTTCTGGATTCTATTATTGATAAGGACAGGAACATTTTCGGGCAGCTCTCTGACCTGGCCAGGACCTATGACAGGCCCGTACTTATTATCGAAGGTGCCAATCTGTATACGGCCAGGCAGATACATCCCAACGCCATAAGAGGAGTGCTGGCATCCATTGCAACTGATTTCGGTATTCCGATAATAAGCACCAGAGATGCCCAGGATACGGCGGCCCTGATCCAGGTGATAGCAAAACGTGAGCAGGTGGATGAAAAACGCACGCCCAGTCTCCATGGCAGGAAAACGGCAATGACGTTGAGTGAGCAGCAGAAATATATTATATCTTCCATATCCAATATTGGCCCCGTCGCCGCCCGCAAGCTGTTGCAGCATTTCGGGAGTGTGGAAAGTGTAATGAGGGCTGGTCCGGATGAACTGATGGAAGTGGAATCCATCGGCCCGAAAACAGCACAGCGTATCAGGGAAGTGGTTGGAAGCGTGTACAAAGGATAAAGTATTGCAGGATTGTTATTACAATGACGGTACAAGGGCACAGGGTAAGGATCCAACACCGGCTGTCTCCAAAACAACTTTTCACGATATCTTGAAGTTCTGGCAGAAATTCCCGCTATGGCTATAAACGCATACAAGCGAAAACTTGTTTCTTTGCTATTCCGTAAACATTTTATGATATTACATGCTTCTACTTGCCATGTCATAAAGCAAATCAATGACGTGCGGCGGTATAATTTTTGACAGCCTGGATGAAAATAAGATGAGAGAGCGGGAATTGCTGGACTTATGGGGGTTTTGGGACAGCCTGCCACTACAACGCATGAGAGCATGTGCGCCATTAAGGCGGTAACGGAAGTCAAAACATCTAAGTTGATTGAGTGTTAAATAAAATCCATGAAATCCATAAAATGGCAAATCTTCTTCGGCACGGCATTGGTCCTGTTATCAGCACTCTGGTACTTCGTACATTATCTGGTCTTCCATGACGCCCATCACATCTTAATCTACCTGATAGGGGACATCGCATTCGTTCCCATCGAAGTCCTGCTGGTCACCCTGATAATACACCAACTGCTCGATAGGAAAGAAAAACATGCCAGAATGGAAAAACTGAACATGGTCATAGGAACTTTCTTCAGCGAGGTTGGGACCAGACTGCTCACCCTCTTTTCAGACCACGACCCGGGCCTGGACGGAATCAAAGAAGGGCTCATAGTGACAGGTGATTGGTCTGACCAGGATTTTTCCAGTGGCGATAAACATCTGAGGAATTATGAATTTAATGTTGATATGGCACAAATAGATCTGGTTAAACTGCACGATTTCTTAATCGGGAGGAGGGATTTCATGGTAAGGCTGCTGGAAAATCCTGTCCTGCTTGAACATGAATCCTTCACAGAACTACTCAGGGCAGTGTTCCACCTCACAGAGGAGCTGGCCAGCAGGGAAGATGTAACCCAACTGCCAGATTCCGATTATGAACACCTGGGTGGCGACATAAAACGGGCATATACCCTGCTGGTCCACTCTTGGCTGGATTATATGAAATACTTGCAAGGCAATTACCCTTACCTGTTCTCCCTGGCCATGAGAAGGAACCCCTTTGACCAAGAAGCTTCACCAGTAGTAAAATAGATACGCAATGACATCTAACGCTAAAGCAGGAATAAGGTCAAACGTTGCAATGGCACACCCAACCGCAGCTCTGCTGCGGGGTATAGTTATTTAGATTATTTAAGGGGAAATGCATTTGAAAACTAAAAAACAAAACTCATGTGAACTATTATATGCAAATGTGAAAATTTGTGGATTTATTAGGGTTTTGGGACAGCCTGAACAGTAATATTTATGAAAAAAAAAGATAAAGAACCTTAGGCCTATTATTCAAGGTCTTCATGTGTGACGATATAATATGCATCATAAAGTACATCGAAGTCCATGATCTTCTGGTTCATTACACCCCGGCTGTAAGCGTAAGCAGCCTCGGTGTTTTTCTGTTGGAATAGATATTCTTTATTATTAATCTTGACTACTTTGAAAACGTCTCCATTTTCCTCAGACCCTACTTGGAGAATATCTCCAGGTATCAGGTCCTTTACAAGATTTGGTCTTGTTTTTGTCTTAACGCCGTATTCTATACTCATTTGATTACCTTCACGAATTACTTGGTATGTTTACGCCCGGGCTGAATAGATTACTATCAGCTTCAATACATCAGCTGATTGAAATATATCTACAAACGGCAATCTATAATTTATATGTATCGGCGGCACGACAATAATCCGGTGCCTGCCAAATCAGGCATGCCATGAAGAAAAGCCCGAAGCATACTAAAAGACCAAAGTCCAACATTAGCCGAACATACTATTATACTAAAAGACCAAAGTTCAACATTAACCGAGCAAATCGCATTACTATAAGAAAATACGAGACCGTTACATTAAATGTTGGTATTATCAAACTAACCGCAGATGAACGTGGATAAACGCGGATACGCTACCTGAAAATCTGTGTTCATCTGTGTTCATCTGTGGTTTAATTAGATTAACCAACACAAATTGTAACGGTCTTGAAAATACGTAGGTATTACATAGTATGAATGAAAAACTCGGCAATCTGCCCGAAAGAATCGCCGAAGCTTTGAAAAAATAATTTTATCTCCGCTCACGTAGGGCAGGGAAGCCATTAATATTTTTCCAATCGTATGTTTTGCCTTCCTGCAGGTTGAATAATCGCACTATTTCAGGAGTAGCCACTGAGGTTTCCGTTGCAATGACATATGATAGCGAGTCGGCAACTTTTTGGCTCTTCGCTCTTTAGTATGGGGAACTTGCGAGTCAACCATACAATATCGCTAGATATATGATCTGACACTGTTCCATTTTTCAGTTATTTTTAAGACGCAGATTTACACAGATTAACGCCGATTTAAGGTTGCATCTGCGTAAATCTGCGTAAATCTGCGTCTATTGAAATTATTGAAATAATTTGATTTTAGAATTGTGCCATATGACCTATGCCCTTTACAATCTGACACTTGAATTCTGGAGTATCAATGAACGCCTTCTTGCTGAAGATTATCTTAAAAAATGGTATTTTTGGGCTACGTATAGCAGATTAAAACCGATGATTGAGGTTGCAAAGACCATTAAATCTCATTGGAATGGAATATTGAATTATTTCAATTCAAGAATTAATAATGGTATATTAGAGGGAACTAATAGCGTTATTCAACTCTTAAAAGCGAACTCACTGTAAATTCCACAAATGCCTTCGAATTCACTTAGGAGTAGTGCGACGGAGTGCTTTGAAACACAAGAAAAAAAGATAATCAAACAAAATACCAAAGAGAACAAAAAAGAAAACAACGCCGGTAAAAACACACTCAACCGGCATAAATCCAATAGCGATGCCTAATCGACCTTAATAGATTTATTATCAGACCTGTCGTACTTGAACACCACTTCCAGCACTCCATTCTTATAAGTGGCCTTTGCCGAATCAGCCAGCACCCTGGCAGGCAGTTCCACACGTTCGGAATACTTCCGGTCCCCATTCTTTGCCTTAATGTTCAGCACAGTCCCGGAAATCTCAAGGCTGACATCCTCCTTGGTAATACCAGGCATTTCCACAACCACATGCAAGCTATCCTCAGCTTCTATGATATCAACAAGAGGCTTGCGCATACCTGGTTCCAAATGTGCAACACCACCATGATGCTCCAACCCAAGCCCGGAGAACATTTCATCCCTCAGGCTTACATTACCGAACTCCCTGATCTCAGGCGGTTCGTTCCCGCGCTGGGTCATGGAATAGCCCCATACAAGGGGTTCACCCATCTCTTCAGTATCGATCCTGGATTCGAACATACCTCTGATTATGTCATCAATATCTTCGAAAATATCCTCAAATAAATCCTTTCGTCGTCTATTCAACATTATCAATCACCGTGTTAATTTATTTTCATGCATATATCTTGTATTTTTCCTCAGTTTCATCCTTTGAACCCACAATAGCATACCTGGCGAATTCAATGGCAAGCTTTTCATAATCCTGGAGTTTACCACTGGACGTAGTGGGCTTAACCCGTGTCATGGCACTATCGAAATGGTCCATTGTGATGACAATGGAATTCTTGATCTTTTTAGCATCTTCCCTGTCCATACCGGGCGTGATCTTCTCCCGGAGTGCCATAATGGATGCTTCCCGGCAAATGGCCTCGATATCAGAACCCACATATCCGTCTGTCATCCTGGCCAGCTCGGTCAGGTCCACTTTGTCATCCAGCGGTTTGCCATCCAGGTGTATCTCAAAGATAGCCTTCCTGGCATCAGCACTAGGCGGCGTTACATAGATCAACCGGTCCAGTCTTCCAGGTCTGAGCAATGCCGAATCCACCATGTCAGGCCTGTTGGTAGCTGCTATTACCAGTACATCCTTAAGTTCTTCCATGCCGTCCATTTCAGTCAGTATCTGGCTGATGACCCGTTCAGTGACATGGCTGTCGGAACTTGTTCCCCTGATGGGTGCAATGCTGTCCACTTCGTCAAAGAATATAATCGCCGGACTGGCCTGTTTAGCCTTCCTGAAAGTCTCACGTACGGCTTTCTCACTCTCACCAACGTACTTACTCAACATCTCAGGTCCCTTGATGCTGATGAAGTTAGCCTCGCTCTCGTTTGCTACTGCCTTGGCAAGCATGGTCTTGCCTGTACCCGGAGGCCCGAAGAGAAGTATACCCTTGGGTGGTTTTGTGTTGATGGCCTCGAAAGCTTCAGGGTACTTAAGCGGCCATTCCACTGCCTCTATCAATTCCTGTTTGATGGCATCCAGTCCACCGATGTCGGTCCACCGCACCTGGGGTATCTCAAAGAACACTTCCCTCAATGCAGAGGGTTCGATATTCTTAAACGCCTCATCGAAATCCTTGTTAGTAACTTCCAATTTTTCTATGACTTCGGCAGGGATCTCCTCATCCATATTGATCTCAGGAAGGAACCTTCGCAGTGCGTGCATGGCCGCTTCTTTACAAAGTGATGACATGTCGGCACCCACAAACCCATGTGTACGTTCCGCAATCCTTTTCAGTTTGCCTGCATCGTTACCTTCATCATTAAGTTCAGGGGATAGGGGCATGCCCCTGGTGTGTACCTGTAATATCTCCAGTCTGCCGTTCATGTCAGGGATACCTATCTCGATCTCCCTGTCGAACCGTCCACCACGTCGCAGAGCCTCATCAATGGCATTTGGCCGGTTTGTAGCCGCAATTACAATTACCTCGCCCCTGCTCTTCAACCCATCCATCAGGCTGAGCAACTGTGCCACTACCCGGCGTTCGACCTCACCTGTGACCTCACCACGTTTTGGTGCGATACTGTCTATCTCATCAATGAATATGATTGTAGGTGCGTTCTTTTCTGCCTCATCAAACATATCCCTGAGATGTTTCTCACTTTCACCGTAGTATTTGGACATGATCTCGGGACCGCTGATGGATACGAAATTAGCATCTGTCTCATTAGCCACTGCCTTAGCTATCAGGGTCTTGCCTGTTCCAGGCGGACCATGTAGCAGTACGCCTTTAGGCGGGTCAATTCCCAATTTCTGGAAAAGTTCGGGATGGCGCAGTGGGAGTTCGATCATCTCCCTGACAAGTTCGATCTCGCGCCTTAAACCCCCGATATCTTCATAAGTTGTCTTTGGCGACCCTTTAAGCTTGCTTTCATCCACAATCTCATCCTTGAGGTTGATGGCTGTGCTCTTTCCCACAAATACAGGGCCGTTAGGGCTGGTAGATAATACCACGAAGTTCAGGGGGTTGCTGACAGTTTCTACCCTGATCTGCTGTCCCTTATTTATAGGCCTGCCTTCAAGTAGCCTGTGAATATACTGGGCACCGCCTACCAGCCTTATGGCCTGGGTAGGTGCAAGTGTAACCCTCTTTGCTTCTTTAGCCTCTGCTTTCTTGATCTTTACTTTGTCATCCAGACTTGTCCCGGCATTATTACGAATATTACCATCGATCCTGATCAGGTCATTTCCTCGATCTTCAGGATAAGCAGGCCATACGATGGCATATGTGGTATCCTTACCAACAATCTCTATATAATCGCCGCTTACCAGTCCGAGCAATTCCATCTTTTCCCGCTCGATACGTGCGATGTCGCGTCCCACATCACGGTGGTGGGATTCCGCAACCCTGAGTGTCAGTTCCTTGGCCATTTTTTTGCCTCCTTTACTTATTCTTATAGATTATATCTATTAATGACTAGTATTAATTACTTGTTGCTTTAGATAAGGGTTAATAACTGCCTGTTGTTTATTTGCCGTTCGTTTATTATTCCTCTGTCCATCAGTGACCGGATAGGTTCTTCCATGAAATATTCGGGCAGCCCCATGCTCATGGAAAGGGAGCGCATATCCTGCGGTTTTTTCAGGACTGTCATCAATATCTCCTCTTCAGGGTAGTTCTCTACCACTTCATGGATCCATTTGACACACTCTGCCATAACATCAGTCATTTCCCCTTCGATCTTGTGCTGCTGGTCTGCAAGCTGCCGCCTCCGGGATTCCAGTTCGAACAATTCCGTGTTCAGTTTTTTCAAAGTCTCAATGGATTTTGAATCATCCGTGGGACCCCGGTGGGGACTTTTCGGCTTTTCCGATTGTGGCTGCTGCAGGACCGTGCATGTTTCCATAGTATAGGAGTACGGCGACACAAATACTTCCAGTTTCAGGTTCTCTGTTATGTGGTAGTATTTGCGCCGCTGTTTATTGGTTTTTGCACGGATCAGTCCGGTCTGCTCAAGCTGCTCCAGATGCCCCAGTATTGCCTTGGGACCTACACCAAGGCGCTCGGCGATCTCGCTTACATAGTAGGGCCTGGAGGCGAGTAGTTGGATTATATTCCTCCTGTTCTCGTTCCCAAGCAAATCCAGCAGTTGTGTTGACTCCATAGACCTTTTCATCCTGATATTTGAGTGATTATTTACATATAGTTAGTAACATCAGGTTACTAACTTATAGTTATTAACACTTGGTTACTAACCTTTTGTTAGTGTTAAACGTATATAAACTTAACTGTTTAAAAAGTCTAGAAAAAATGTTTAATTTCGCACGTCACAACCCGGTATTGTTCTATTCCACGGTTTCCTTCAGGAAAAAAGCAATAACAGTTGCCAGGCCCGCAAGTGCTGCCAGTACCAAAAAACTTGTCCTGGCACCTTCGAGTTCCATGACCAGGCCCGCAATCATAGGACCGGCGGCTGCCCCCAGCCATCTGATCATGTTAAATGCACCCAGTGATGTGCCAAGAAGGCGGGTGTCCTTTTTCACTACCTGGTCTGCCATAATAGCTATAGTCAGTGTAACCACCGGACCCAGGCACAATCCCACAAAAGCAAAATTTATGGCTATCATCAATGGGCTTAGGGTCACATGTGACATTAGCAGCAATGCGCCACCTCCCAGGATGATCATAGCAATGAGGGGAGGTTTCCGGCCAATGCTGTCACTCAGTGTACCGGTAACGGATGCGCCCAGGCTGCTGGTTATGGCGTAAGGGATGAAAATAAAACCCATCTGGACGGGAGAAACAGTGCCGCTGGCAAAGAAAGGGAGTACGTAGGATGCCCCAATAACTGATACACCACACAGCATGCTCACAATGCCTGCCATTAAAATGTTCCTGTCCTTAAACATGAGTAGGGTGGACACCATCATTTTTCTGGCTCCGAAACCCAGATCCCTGCTACAGGAGCTGGTCTCGGTCAGCCACAGGCTGACCCCTGCAATTACCAGTGACACCCAGAACATAGACAGGAATACGGTCCTCCATCCGAATAATCCGCCCACTACACCACCTAATATGTAGCCGGATACAGTTCCAAGACCAACTGCCAGACCAACTATACCAAACCCCTTTCCCCTTTCCCTGATTGGATATATATCTCCTACAATGGCATATGCAGCCGGGAAGAACATAGCCACCCCCAGACCCGACAGGGAGCGGGCCACCAATAATTGTAATCCTGAACTGGCAGTTCCGAAAATTAGTAGCCCGAAGCTGAATACTAGTATACCGATGATGATAAAGGGACGGCGACCGTACCTGTCAGAAAGTACGCCGATCGGTATCTGGGGGATTGCCATGAACACCATGAACGAGCCCATAATCATACCCATCATGGGTTTACTTACATCCAGTTCACAGGATACTGCAGGAAGCATTGGGATAAGGGACAGGATCGACATGAAAACAATTAACAAGCCCATGGTTAGGATAAACATGATCCTGTTACGGGGGAGTCTGGAGCAGTCCAGTGCTGTATGGGACATGGTGGATAGAAAGTTGATGTGGCTAATTAAGTTTTCCTGAAATAAAATGTGGATTGTCGGGCAGGTTTCACGGTATCCTTAAATACTTTTTTGTCATTAATATCGCCCAGAGGTGTAATAATATTGTTTTTAATCGGAGAAGCACTTATTGGCGAGGAACCAGAACTTGCACATGTTGATATTATCATTGGAGATAAAAACGGGCCTGCCGGGCAGGCTTTTGCTACTGGGTTCACCCAGTTGTCAGCAGGGCACACGCCCCTGCTTTCTGTGATACGACCAAACCTACTTACCAAACCGGCAACGCTTATCGTACCAAAGGTGACGGTACAAAATATGGATGGTGCGGCCAAGATATTCGGACCGGCCCAAAGTGCGGTTGCACGGGCAGTAGCCGATGCCATGGATGAGGGTATCATACCAAAGGAACAGGCTGAGGACATTGTAATTGTGGCCAGCGTATTCATCCACCCACAGGCCGAGGATTACAATAAGATATACAGGTACAACTATGGAGCTACCAAACTGGCAGTGCAGAGGGCCATGGAAGGCTTCCCTGATGTTGATACTGTGATGGATGAGAAGGATCGGACCATGCACCCCATAATGGGATTCAATGTGACAAGGTTATGGGATCCGCCGTACCTGCAGGTAGCTATCGACATCCCGGATATGGATTTCGTGAAGAAGGTCTTGAATCAGTTGCCACAGAGCGACCACCTGATAATCGAGGCCGGTACACCCCTTATCAAGCGCTACGGCCTGGATGTGGTGTCAAATATACGCGAGGCGCGGCCCAATGCGTTTATTGTGGCTGACCTGAAGACCCTGGATACCGGCAACCTGGAGGCCAGGATGGTGGCTGATGCTACTGCCGATGCTATTGTAATATCAGGACTGGCGCCGCTCTCTACTATTGAGAAGGCCATCAAGGAAGCAAAGAAGACTGGCATCTATGCATGTATTGACATGCTCAATGTGCCTGACCCGGTAAAGGTGCTCAAGGACCTGAGCGTGAAGCCGGATATTATTGAACTGCACAGGGCTATTGATGCAGAGGACAGCGCATACGCATGGGGCAGCATTCCTGATATGAAGAAGGTTCATCCCAAGTTGCTGGTGGCTGTAGCTGGCGGTATAGGTAAGCTGGAAGCGGGTTCTGCGAAAGTAAGCGATGCCTGTGATGCCGGAGCCGATATTATTGTGGTCGGCAGGTCCATTACCAAGGCCAAGGATGTCAGGTTGGCTACCGAGGTATTCCTGGAAGACATGCAAAAAGCTGAGATCGACCAGTACAGGGTCATGACTGATTTCTAAAATCAAATTTTAGCAGCCGGAAGAATCGGCTGCATGTATTCTTTTTCATATAACATACTGAGTTTTTTAAAAAGGACATTATGGGAATATATATATGTACTAATACAACCATTATAATTATATAGGAGGGGGAGGAATCATTCCATGCAGGGTGGTCGGATTTGGATAATTGCAGTCATAATAATCCTCATAGCTGCTCAGTTCCAAACAGCAGTGGCGTCAAGCAGTTTTGATCAAAACACAGACCAAAAAACGTCCTACCTGTCAGTGGAAACCGTATCAGCTCTGGAAATGCTGTCCCAGCTTCAGGTCCAGGATCTACCGGGTATGGAGCTGGACGTGACCAAACTCATAGAAGTCTCAACTAACAAAACAGACACGGATGGCGACGGACT
>JAAXOC010000037.1 GCA_014237145.1 ANME-2 cluster archaeon | reverse complement strand
GATAATATAACACCAGTGATCAACTCAGTTACACTGTACCCGACTGATCCGAAAACCGGTGATAATATCACAGTCACCGTCAATGCTACGGATAATGTCGGAGTAACAGCTGTCACAGCTGATGGTGTGTCTCTAAGTAACGCTGGTGGAGATGATACCTGGGCGGGAACCATAACAGCTATTAACGGAACCCACACTGTGAACATCTCAGCCAGTGATGCAGCTGGTAATATTGTCTATGACGAAACAGCAAACTATACAGCAACACCACCTGTTCCCACACTTCCAGTCGTACTGGTTGAAGATGTTACAGCAGCGCCAAACGGCTATGCATTTACATCAGTAATGGTTAAAAATGTGACTGGCCTTGGTTCAGGTAGTATCACTGTTACATACAACACATCAGTAGTTCATGTAACTAATGTAACCTCTGGAGATGGAAATGCTCTTGCTGTACAGAGCTGGGACATCGATAACTCAAATGGCTCACTGGAGATAACAGCATGGGATGCAAATGAATCGCATAATGGCGATGTAGTTTTTGCTCATGTTACCTTCCATGCCGTAGGAGAATACCCGGATTCAACACCACTGGTCATCAGTTCCTCAGAATTGATCGATTATACCAGCTATGGTATTATCGGACACAGTGTAGCCAATGGAACATTCAGTATAATTGACAAAGAACCGCCGGTGATAACAGATGCAATTGCCACTTTGGATGTGATCCTGAATGACAACGGCAGACCCAGAACACCGGGCACGAATGTCACTGTATTGAATGCAACTGTACTCGATAGCGAATCTGGTGTGGTGAACGTCACTATTGATCTCTCACCGATTGGAGGTTCAGATGACCAGGTCATGGATAGAATAGCTGGCACAGATATCTGGACAGTAGCGACAACTGCTACCGATGGTATTAACCTGAGTCATGAACTGGTTGTTACTGCAACAGACGGGGCAGACAATACAAACACTTCGGTTATCGGACTGACTGTACTCTTGCGAGGCGATGTTGTCCGGGATGGAGAGCTAAATTCTGCAGATGCACTCTATCTGGCAAAGTATCTGGTAGGTAAAGAATCCATGCCCTCATTGCTTGTAAGTGATATGTCCCCTGCCCAAGGTGATGGAAAGATAACTTCTGCAGATGCACTCTATCTGGCAAAATATCTTGTAGGAAACGAGGCGGCACCATAAGGCATCCTTACGGATGCCTTTTTTTTGCTGATGCGAATATGAAAACATTAACAATATCAATTTGTGCGCTTCTTCTTTTGATGACGTTAGCCCTGCCTGTGTCTGCAGAGCCTGAGTTATATTTTGGAGAAGTTAAGACTCTGGAGGATGGATCTAAGATCGTATCATTGATGGTTAAGGATGTGGATAATCTAGGTTCATGAGAAGTCAATATCGAATTTACTACATCTGGAGTCGAGGTTACAGGGGTAACATCAGGAGATGGGAATGCGCTTATAGTACAGACTTCGAATATAGATAACATAAAAGGCTCTGTGAATGTAACAGCATTGGATGCAAGTACAGCTCATAGCGGTACTGTGGTTATTTGTAATATTGCATATATGGGAAGTGATTCAAATCCGTTTGAAGTTACTTCCGCACAATTATTCGATTATGATAGTTATGAGAAGATCCAACCTACTATAATAATTGACAATATTGAGGCAGCTCCGGGCGAGTCCACAACAGCACTGGTCATGGTTAACAACATAAGTAATCTGGGTTCAGGTGATATTATTGTTACATATAACACATCAGTGGTTCATGTAATTGATGTAACCGCCGGAGATGGAAATGCTCTTATTGTGCAGGCTTCGAATATAGATAACACAGCAGGTTCAGTGGGTATAACAGCATGGGACGAGTCTGAATCTCACACTGGTGATGTAGTTTTTGCTCATGTTACCTTCCATGCCGTAGGAGAATACCCGGATTCAACAACACTGGCCATCAGTTCCTCAGAATTGATCGATTATACCAGCTATGATATTATCGGACACAGTGTAGCCAATGGAACATTCAGTATAATTGACAAAGAACCGCCGGTGATAACAGCTGCAATTGCCACTTTGGATGTGATCCTGAATGACAACGGCAGACCCAGAGTACCGGGCACGAATGTCACTGTATTGAATGCAACTGTACTCGATAGCGAATCTGGTGTGGTGAACGTCACTATTGATCTCTCGCCGATCGGAGGTTCAGATGACCAGATCATGGAGAGAATAGCTGGCACAGATGTCTGGACAGTAGCGACAACTGCTACCGATGGTATTAACCTGACTCATGAACTGGTTGTTACTGCAACAGACGGGGCAGACAATACAAACACTTCGGTTATCGGACTGACTGTACTCTTGCGAGGCGATGTTGTTCGGGATGGAGAGTTAAATTCTGCAGATTCACTATACATAGCAAAGTATCTGGTAGGTAAAGAACCCATGCCCTCATTGCTTGTAGGTGATATGTCCCCTGCCGAAGGTGATGGAAGGATAACTTCTGCAGATGCACTCTATCTGGCAAAATATCTTGTAGGAAATGAAGCGGCACCATAAGGCATCCTCACGGATGCCTTTTTTTGCTGATGCGAATATGAAAAGTTGGTTGCTTTTGCAGGTCTTGATTTGTTTACTCACCAATCAGGGAATTTCAAGAATAGTACCGGACCGATTCCGAAGAGGGGATGAACTCAACTTCGGAGTGCTTTGTTTATGGCAGCAAATGTGGCAAGACAGAATGATGAGAACTTAGGGACTTATTATTATGGGAAAATTGAGAATGGGAAACACCACAAATCAGCATTGAATGCTTTAGCAGCTAAGCTATTTAGAATTGTATATTGGGTAATTGATAAGGAATATAAAGTTCAATAAGTCAGGGTAATAAAAACGGGAGTTAACCAAACAAATTCTTTCTTAGCGATAGCTGTCGATTTTTATGAAATGTTTATTTCGGGAATCTTGCAAGGGAGCAGGTAGACGGTTGGAGACTTGAATCTGTTCAATCTCAGCCACAGAGTAAACGAGGACACAGAGAGAAAACACTCTGTGGTCTCTGTGGTCTTTTTGTCCTCTGTGGCAATCATTTTTCACCAGATGTATCGTTATTTTACTGAATTTTTACAATGATCAAATAAATGATTTATATCCACACATTAAAACTTGCAACAATAGATAATCGTTAATATTATCTGACAGAATTGAATCGTTAATATTATCTCATAGAAATGTAGTTGTAAACCTGAAAAGCAATTCAACTCATTTCTGTAAATAGTTGGAGATAGCCAGATGGATTTACCAGTAATACATTTACCTGATGTACAGGCAAACAGACCAGATATTCCAATAACACTATCAAGAGTTGGAGTAACTGACGTTAAGAAATTGGTTGAGGTTTCCAGGGCAGAGAAGCGGCCTATAATATTGATATCAAAATTTGATATATTCGTAGACCTTCCTTCAGATCGTAAAGGTGCAAACCTGTCACGGAATTTCGAAGCCATTGATGAAGTAGTTGAGGAAGCGCTTACTTCACCGGTATGCGAAATTGAAGAACTCTGCGGAGAAGTTACCAGGAGACTACTTGACAGGCATGAATACGCCACCAGGGCAGAGGTAATAATGCAGAGCGAGTACATAATCAAGCGTACTACGCCTATCAATAAAGTGAAGTGCCAGCAAGTTGTGGATATTTTTGCAGAGGCCACGGCATTACGTAAGAATGACAACAAAGTATCTGTCAAAAAGATGGTTGGTGCCGAGGTTATTGGTATAACGGCCTGTCCCTGTGCCCAGGAAATTATACGGGAAAAGGCAGAAAAAGAATTGAAGAGATTGAACGTGGACAACAACACAATCCATGAATTCTTTAACAATATCCCAATGGCAACGCATAACCAGAGAGGGAGGGGCATAATATCTATTGAGGTTTCCAGCGGTCACAAGGTCTCTATTGATAAGATCATCCGTATAATCGAAGAATCAATGAGTTCCAATATATACGAATTACTCAAACGCAATGATGAGGCAATGCTTGTGGAAACAGCCCATAAGAACCCAAAGTTCGTAGAGGACTGTGTCAGGACAATGGCTAAAAAGATCGTAGATGAGTTCACTGACCTGCCGGATGAGGCTATAATAACCATTAAACAGATCAACGAAGAAAGTATCCACACCCATAATGCTTTTGCAGAGCGCATTGCTTCCCTTGGTGAACTAAAGAGCGAACTGAATTTGAAATAACTGTATAAATTAGATGTATAAAATGGGTGTATAAAATAAGTTCTTTAGCCGGAACCATTCCAGCATTGTTCCGGAATCCAGTTATTTTATATTTATTTGATACACATGATATACATATACCTAAGTAATATATTTCAGCAGCATAATTGTAACAGGAATCATCACAATGCCAGTAATCACGTTGTACTACGAAGATATTGAAACACTTATCGGGACAGACAAAGGCACTTTTATCGACCGGGTTCCCATGATCGGTGCAGATATTGAACGTATCGAAGATGACCATATAGATATTGAATTCTTCCCTGACAGACCTGACCTTTACAGTCCCGAAGGTGTTGCCAGGGCAATGAGGGGTTTTCTTGATATACATACAGGTCTGCCTGAATATAATGTAAAGGATTCTGGTATAAGGATCACTCTGGATGACGGGATCAAAAATATCCGGCCTTACCTGGGATGTGCAGTGGTGAAGGGACTTGAGTTCAATGATTACAGCATTGAGAGCTTAATGGCACTTCAGGAGGACCTGCACTGGGGCCTGGGCAGGGACCGTAAAAAAGTGTCAATCGGCATACACGATATAAGTGATATTGAACCACCATTCAGGTATGTGGCGGCAGATCCGGATTTTAGTTTTGTACCCCTGGATTTTGAAGAACCCATGACCATGCAGGAGATACTAAAAAGCCATCCAAAGGGAGTGAAATACGCACATCTCATGGAAGGGTTTAATAAATACCCCCTGATACTTGATGCCAAAGACCAGGTACTTTCATTTCCGCCTATTATCAACGGACAGCTTACCAGGGTAAGCCATGGAACTCGCGACCTGTTCATTGATGTGACCGGTCTGGACCGGAAAGTATACACAGCACTTAATATCGTAGTAACTTCCCTGGCCGAGCGGGGCGGAAACATCGGAACGGTGACTATTGAGAATAGTATTGACAATAGTATTAAAGACGGCATAGAGAACAAAATTGGGGATAATATTGAGAATGGCATCAAAAATAAGATTATCACGCCTGACCTGACACCTGAACACTGGAATCTTGGAGCAGATGAAGTAAAGTCACTAATAGGTATTGACCTAACACCCAGACAGATCGTAGAGCAACTTCAGCGCATGAGGTTCGGGGCATCTATAAAAGAAGAAGGATCCATAGACGTAAGTTCGCCTGCATACAGGGCAGATATCCTGCACACCTGGGATATCCTGGAGGATATTTCAATCGGATATGGTTATGATAACATACCTCTTGTTATCCCAAAGACCGTAACAGTGGGGAGGCAGCACCCTATATCCATAAGACGCAATGAAATACTACAGATAATGCCTGGGTTAGGATATAACCAGGTAATGCCTTTCACCCTTACAAGCGAAAAGGTACATTACGATAACATGTTGCGCAGTCCAAACCAAAAGGCCACCCCTCTCAAGCATCCTATCAGTGAGGACCAGACCATGGTCAGGACCACCATCCTTCCGAACCTGATGGAAATACTGTCATTGAACCAGCACCGTGAACTGCCACAACGTATCTTTGAGGTTGGGGATGTGGTAGTGAATGGTATTACCACACAACATCTGGCAGCAGTAAGTATCCATCCCGCATCTAATTTTACTGAAGTAAGGGGTGTGGTCGATGCTGTTATGCGTGAGAGAGGATTAGAATACACAATTACCGGGACCGACGATCCTGCATTTTTAAAAGGCAGGCGTGCAGCGCTCATGGTTGATGGAAATGAGATTGGTACACTTGGTGAGATACATCCAGATGTACTTACAAATTTCGGACTGCAGCAGCCCACAGTAGGTTTTGAGCTGATAGTATGAAGATGATCGACATCTCCAGGACCATCAAAGTGGATATGGAGATGTACCCCGGAGATACCGGGCCACAGATAACAAAGGTATCAGGGCTTGATGAGGGTGACTCCTACAACATTTCACGTATCACTCTTGGAACCCATACCGGCACCCATGTGGACCCGCCCCTGCACCTCATACGCGACGGGGCCGGAATTGACAGTCTGCCTATGAACACGCTTGTAGGTAATGCAAGGGTACTGGACTTATCTTCAATTAACAGGCCCATAGAAGCGGGTGATATCGGTCCGTTTGAAGCAGGAGAAATTATCTTATTGAAAGGCGGTTCAGGTGACTCAAGTGGTTCAGATGGCCCAGGTGGTTTGGATGGTTCAGCAGACTCAGGTAGTTCAGGTGATCCGGGCACCTCCGGTGGGGCATATCTTACGGCGGCATGTGCCAGGTACCTCGTAGATATCGGGATCAAGACTATTGGTACCGATGCTATTTCCATAGGCGCTTTGGATGAAGAATATGAGGTTCATCACACCCTGCTGGATGCGGGTATCGTGGTGATCGAAGGCCTTGAAATGACAGATGTGGAAGCAGGGGATTATTTTTTGGTATGCCTGCCGCTAAAGATCGCTAACGGTGACGGGGGGCCTGCCAGGGCAGTGCTGATAAAAGAAAAAGAGTAGTATCCGAGATTACCCGAATACTAACAGTGAGTTTGTAGTGCCAAGGGCCATTTTACTGGCATCAGGGGTCATGTCGAGGCATACGAAAAACATCCCGTACTGACTTTCAAGATGGTATGTTGCCTGTTCATCACCATTCAGGTTATACATTCTCAGGTCCCTGCCCTCACTGATAACCACATATTTCGAGTCATCTGATATACCGATAACCCCTACATCCGATTCCATCTGTTTCATCCATTTCACATTGCCGTTCTGGTCAAGCAGATATACCTGATTCTTAAACGAAAAACTATCGGCTGCATTGTAGGGTTTTGTCAGGATATAATTCCCGTCTGGGCTGATCTCGATCTCAACAGTGTTAATCTCAATTTCCTTTTCCCAGTTCTTATTTGCATATTTGTCAAAGGAATGTATCTTGTTATCATCTGTCAGGACATACAGCTTTTCACCGTCATCTGATATCTTTACATCTTCAACTTCACCGAACACGTCCTTGAACCAGGTGTACTTCCCCTCACTGTTAAGGTAGTATACCCTGTCATCCTGGGTGCCTACCAGCATGTTCCGGCCGTCTGCCGAATAATCAAATACCAGGACCTTTGCAGTGGATATGCCAGGTTCCCAGTTCCATACTTCATTACCCTTGACACCCACGGCAGATAACTGCGGTGACTTTTCACCGCCCTGAATCAAATTGCCATTATCCAGGACACATATCTGATTAATAGTGCCACCGGTATTATAGGAATGCAGTTCTCCTCCGGTGTTATCATATAATTTAACAAAATCATCATCAGCTATGCCTATATATTCCCCTGAACTCGATACGGAGATGAACTGGGCATTGGGCCAGTTAAAATTTGTCAGCAGGTCCCTAGTGGGCGTTTTTATTATGGCCTTCTGGGTGGACACCCCCCCCACATAGTTACCATCATCTGAAATAGATACATCCTTGATCCTTACCCTGTTGGTCCATTCATCTGTGGGACCGCTGAGAAGCTGGATTGGGTCTACCGTTTGTGTAGGGGTAGGGGTAACAGTAGTAGTACTGGTCCCTTCCGGTTGAGGTGTGGTTTTGGGAGGCTCAGTTACCTCGTATTCAGATACACACCCTGAGAAGATAATGACTGCCGATACAAGAAGTACACAGATCAGGAAAACTGGTTTTTTCATAATTATCATCCTTTCATGTTTATCACAATATGGTTTTATAGTTAGTGTTTCCCTGACATAAAATTTGTGTATAGGTCAAAACAAACATTTTGATAAGCAATTACCGTAATGAATATATGGAACCACAACATGAAGAATAACTCTCATTAATAATGATTATTACCTGTTTAATGAAGTTCAGATAAAAAGCGGCTTAATGAAAACCTTTGGAGGATGTCTGTGATGCTTAAAGTTAAAAATCTTGTAAAAGACTACGAGTTGGAAGATGCCACAGTTAGGGCACTTGATGGTATTAATTTTGAAGTGAACGATGGCGAGATTGTCGGGATAATGGGCAGAAGCGGTAGCGGTAAGACAACCTTGATGATGGTGTTAAGAGGTATAGAGCACTTTAACAAGGGTGAAATACAACTGGATAACCTTACCCTTACCCCTGATTCCCCGTATGAAGATATGATGGCGATGAAGGGAATGACTGCTATCCATTTACAGAGGAATTTCGGTCTCTGGCCCGGATCTGCCATAGAGAACATTATCCGTCGCCTGTATTCATTACGTGTGGGTCAGGAAGCACTGCCATCAAGGGAACATCCCGATTATGATGATCTGTATGCTGAGAGCATGGAATTCCTCAAACTCGTGGGTCTTGACCATAAAGCTGAACATTACACACCTGTTCTTAGCGGAGGCGAAAAACAGAGGTTATTGATCGCACGCCAGATCGCAGCCAATCCTAAGTTGTTACTGCTGGATGAACCCGCTACCATGACCTGTCCTGCAACTAAACAGGAGGTCCTTGATACGATCAAGAGAGTCCAGGAGAACACAGGGATCATTACCATAATCGTCTCCCATTTACCTGAGATACACAGTTATCTTGCAGACAGGGTGATATGGCTGGAAGAAGGCAAGATCGTAGCAGAGGGGAACCCGGATGACCTTATTGAAGATTTCCTGAAGGATATGAAACCTGAAGTGCCACTGCCTGAATTGAAAGAAGACAAGACCGTAATAAGGGTCGAGGACCTTTGCCAGCGTTATTTCCTGGTACGACAGGGAGAAGTACTGGATATAGAGGATCTGAACGTGGAATTCAAAAAAGGCGAGATCACAGCACTTATCGGACCAAGTGGTGCAGGTAAGACCACACTGTTACATGCAATGGACGGGCTTATTTATCCTGACGAGGGAGAGATAAATTTCCTGCTTAATGGTAAATGGGTGGATACCACTATTTACTCTGCTGATAGAATGGAACTGCGCAGGCGGACCAGCATTATGTACCAGGAATTCGCCCTATACCCGAATACACCTATTAAACACCAGCTGGCCTATAAGCTGGGTGTTAAGGGTATGCATGTATTGGAATATGCAAAGGAAAAAGCAAAAGAATTGAGTATTCCTGATGAACATCTGGATGCAATATACAGGTTAACAGATGTCGGAGGGGAAAGTGCGCAGGAAGAACTGGAAAGGATGGGGTATTCACTGGATATTATCAGCTTGCTCTTCCCGAGAAGTCCTTTAGATGAGGTCATGAAGTATGCCGGGCCAATATTTGAAGCAATGAAACTTCCCATATCAGTCCTGGATTCCAAGCCATACCAGTTGAGCGGTGGAGAGAATGTACGAGCGGCACTGGCACTGGCCATGATCACAAATCCTGATTATCTGCTACTGGATGAACCTTTTGGCGACCTGGACCCTATTACCTTGCGGGAAGTAGCCAATTCCATGAAAGTTGTCAGTGAAAAGTTCGGGACAACCATAATATTGATCAGTCATCACATGGATTTCGTGAATGAAGTTGCACACAGGGCCATATTGATCGACAACGGTGATATAACCATGGATGGGGATCCGCTTGCTGTTACAAGTAAGTTGATCGAGATAGGACATGCTACTTATATGGAACATGCTATAGTGGACTATAAGATCTAAAACATGAAATAAGTTGGTTTATCTGCTGTGGAACCCGGAAGACCACAGTGGTTTTATCCCAATGGTTTTACTCCAGTGGTCTTATCCCAGCGTTTAAATCATTGACGCTACCCGGTCATACCTATTATTTTATAATATCCCGGGAGAATATATCCTTCAGAAATAATATGTTTCCACAAGATGAAAACACGGACCAGAAAGGCATGCCAGTCGATGAGGGACAGGTGGGGGGTACTGACCTCACCAGCCAAATTGATACCGGACCGGCAAGTCCTACACAGGCTATCATTTCAAAACCCCGGAAAAAAAGTTCAAGAGCAGGACGCGTTTTGATCTACCTGCTGGTGATTTTTGGACTATTGACAATAATTGGCGGGAGCTTTTTCGTCATTTTTGGAGATTTCGATACCTTGCCAGGGGATTCCAATAAGGTTGCTGTGATATATGTCCAGGGTATAATGATAACAGGCAATTTACCAGGGGGATTAGGGTATGCCACATCAGAAGAGATCAGCAAGAGTATCCAGGATGCTGCCGATGATAAAAATGTGAAGGCCATAGTGCTGCGTATCAATAGCCCGGGTGGTACACCTGCTGCGGCCCAGGAGATTGTGACAGAGATAAAAAAAGCACAGGAACATAAGCCTGTTGTAGTATCAATGGGTGATGTGGCAGCCAGTGCAGCTTATTATATCTCAGCACCAGCAGACCACATTATAGCCAACCCGGATACAATGACAGGCAGTATTGGAGTTATCTGGGTGTTCGAGAACAGTTCTGAGTATTTTGATGAGGAGGGAATGGAATTTTACGTAGCAAAGAGCGGAGATTTCAAGGATATGGGTGCTAACTGGAGGGGATTGACCAATGATGAAAAGCAATATTCAGAGGAGGTGGTCCTGGAGGCTTACGGTCGATTCATTGATGAGATTGCCAGCGGAAGGGGCTTGAGCAGGTCTGAAGTGAAAGACATGGCCGATGGCAGGATATATACGGGAAGCAGGGCTGTGGAACTGGGGCTGGTGGATGAGACTGGAAACCTGTATGATGCTATTGATGTGGCGGCAAAACTGGGTGGTATCGATTGTGAACCGACTGTGACCTATAAGAATAAGCCTTCATTGTCAAGGATTCTGTTCGGCAGTACAGAGGAGACTGATGACGGGTCCAGATCCTTGGTAAGATATATTTTTGAGAGTCCTTTCGGATGGTTCCAGGCTTAGACAATTATGTTAAATGAGCCACAAGTTATTCAAATTCTTTATTGAGTTTTGTATGAAAATCCAGTATCAGTTTTGTGGTTTTATTATCCATGTTCAATTTGAATGTACGGATTTGTTTACCAAGGCGTTTTTCAATAACAACGTCGGCTTTTAACAATGGGTCGATCACTCTTCCCACACTTGAATGGGACAGTCCGGTCTCTTCTGCGATTCCTGAAAGGTAAGTGGATTCATTCTGGTGTTTGATAAGATTTTCAAGGACTGTCATCTGTGCAGTCCGTCCGAATATTTTTTCAAGCGCAGTCATTTTTATCAATATATTATATTAGTTAATCAGTAATAAGGCTTGCTACATTTTTCTGAAATGGGATAATTAATAGAAAGGTGTGTGAATTATTCGAAAAATCTTAAGTACAATGACTTCATTTGATATATTAAATAGTTTGTCTGTTAATTTGGTGGTTGTATGAATCCGGACGACATAGAAAAAGAAATAGTTAAGATTATTGAAAAAGACCCTGAAATGCCTTATTCCCGTATTGCTGAATTACTTCAGATCAGCGAAGAAGAAGTAAAAGAAAAACTCGAGATGCTGTCGGATATAAGGCAAAAGATCCTGATAGTGGACGATGAACTTGATGCCCTGATACCTCTTAAAATGGCACTGGAAGCCGAAGATTACTTGGTGGTTGAAGCATCCAGCGGCATGGAAGCTATTGAAAAGACAAGGTCAGCTCATCCGGATTTGATACTGCTGGACCTGATGATGCCGGGCATGGACGGGTTTGCGGTATGCAAAGTGTTAAAGGATGATACATTAACTGGCCACATCCCGATAATAATGTTAACAGCCAAAGGCGAGATCGATGATAAGATAGAAGGGATTGAGACCGGTGCTGATGATTATGTTACCAAACCCTTCGACCTGGGCGAGTTAAAGGCCAGGATAAAGATGATACTTCGAAGGACCGGCGTTTGATCAGGTCAACAACCCAGATATATTTATTTCATTCAAATGGTATCGAAACTAATATTCAAGGATAATAAGTATAATCTGCTGACAATCCTGGTTATTTGTGTTTTTGCCATTGCCCTAATTATATTTCTTGGATCAAGGAGTAATGAAGAGGTACAGAATATAGTACAGGAACAGTTCAATGAACAACAGCTATTACTTGCAAGGCAGTCCACGGATGGAATAGAGGAATTTTTAAACCAGAAGACCACAATCATCGAGATACTGGCAAATGAAATATCGGATAAACCACCTGATGAAGTGGTAACTTCTTTTATTAATGTCTATAATGAAACAACCGATATACATGTTATCGAGTTCGTAAACGAA
The DNA here is from genome assembly GCA_014237145.1 of ANME-2 cluster archaeon. Lineage (NCBI taxonomy): Archaea > Methanobacteriati > Methanobacteriota > Methanomicrobia > Methanosarcinales > ANME-2 cluster archaeon. The sequence continues at coordinate 3,316 of JAAXOC010000037.1, read as the reverse complement.
AGCGGTATAGTGACCCTTGGATATCCGGAAGAAAACAGTCCGCTTGGTTATGACCTTTATGAAAATAACCAGGAATGGGCTTTTGAACAAACCAGGGACAATAAAGAAACATACATTTCAAACCCCACGTTCTTATTGGAGGGGGGAATGGGGGTTTTTATCTGGACACCTATTTATGAGGGTGACGATTTCAAAGGCATAGTACTTGTGATCATAAGGATATCGGATATTTCAGATCGATTCCTGACAAATTGTGAATCCCCGCGTGAGATTTATATGATTGATAAGCGAGGGACAATATTGTATGACAGTTCCAATAGATACCGCTGGGGACGGAATTATCTGGATAAACTGGGCAATGAAAGCCCTGGTCTGCACCAGATACTTTATTACCAGATGAATGGTTCTGAAGGCACTGGTTATTATTTTGAGATGAATGGTTCTGAAAAGAGATTAATAGCTTATTCTCCTATCCATTGGCGTAACCAGCTATGGTCTGTTGCAGTGACGTCACCGGCATCAGAAGTTGACACACTGATAAATTCTGTTTATGTAAAACAGGGTGTGTTCATAGGTGTATCAGGTATTTTCCTTTTACTGGGCAGTTTTTCAATTATCCTGTTACTGACAAGATGGAATAAATCACTGGAACTTGAGGTGGCCAGCAAGACCGGCGAGATCACTAAATCCAATGAACTCCTGAAGCGGGCGAATAAAAAACTGATGGAACTGGACAAGCTGAAATCGGATTTCGTGTCAATGGTCTCACATGAATTAAAGACTCCGTTGACCCCTATGAAAACTTCAGCTGAATTCCTGTTGCAAAATGACCCGGACGTGAATGTCAGAAACGAAATGCTCGAATTAATTGTAAGGAATATCGACCGCCAGACAAGAATGGTAAACGACATGCTGGATATTTCCAGGATCGAATCAGGCAATATGAGATACAGGAAGGAAATACTGGATATTGGTGAAATAATCAATTATGCTATTGAAACAATGAAAAAGCAATCAGAAGAAAAGAAAATAAACATTACTACAGACATCCCCCCTGACCTGTTAAAGATCAATGCTGACAAAGATAAATTGATACAGGTGTTTATCAATCTTTTAAGTAATGCATTGAAATTCACGCCCAATGGTGGGAATGTGGAAATAAAGGCTAATGAATCTGAGAAATATATAAAAGTATGTGTGAAAGACGACGGGATAGGTATCCCGCCCGACAAGATAAATAAGATATTTAACAAATTTTACCAGATCGATAATACTTCTGCCCGACCCTATGGTGGTTCGGGACTTGGGCTGGCCATCACAAAGGGTATAATGGACGGGCATGGTGGGACGATCAGGGTAGAAAGTACACCGGGTGAGGGGAGTGTATTTATTTTAAATTTTTTAAAATAACGGTTATATATTCTGTTTAAAATTTTTCAATCGAACGACAAGTTTAAATACCAATACGTTTAATAGTTATTTGACTATAAATCGTCAGGTTTGAAAACTTGTGGAAATGATTTGAATGATCGAAGCAAACAAGTTGGCTGATAAAGTTATGGCAAAAGCAAATGATAGTGGTAAATTCTGTCCAATTTGTAACAGGCAGATAACCCAGCATATCATTACTTCAAAATGGGAAGATGTGGGTATATGCAGTTGCGGCTGGACTTCCTCTGAGACTCCTGCTGTGGGGCCACATCAGTCAGAGTTCTATAAAGTTTCCCGCAGGCCAGATATAGACCAAACTATTGATCTGGTGGCAACATTCCCATCAAAAGATAAACATCATCGAGGGCGTAAGATGTTTAAAGATCACAGCAAATATTTATTTACTATCCCCTATCCCACCAATGTCTGAAATACATCACGCCCTATCCTCCATTTTGGATACTGTTGAGGTTATGTTGTTACATTGATAGCTATCTAAGAAAATGTTCACTTCGTTCGCATTTTCTAAGCCTGCAGGAAAATATATGCTTTCCTATACGTCCAGAAAGTTGTTAATTTCCTTGTAGAATTTCAATAATTTCTTAGTGAGTTCATTTTCTTCGTTTAGCATAAAAGTCCTGAACACCTTTCCTACTTTTTGCTCTTTAACAATTCCCAGTTTTATCAGTGGTTCCATAACCCTGGATACACTCGAATGGGACAGACCTGTCTCTTCTGCAATCCCAAATAAAAAAGTGGTATTGCCGCGATTATCAAGAATATTCTCAAGAACCTGAAGTTGTGCGGTTTTTCCGAATAATTTTTCAAGCGAACTCATTCTAATCACATATAAATTAACTATTAATATATATTAAACTATTCTTTTTTATATAGTATTTCATTAATTATTTTCAATGCCATATTTATTGTAAAAACTCAGCGATGTATATCTATAAACTCGACTATTTAACGACAAGTATAAATAATATTGTGTATATAATTAATTTAATGGTTTTATTAAAGTAAAATCAAATAAGAATAACAGGAGTGTTGCTTATGGGAAGAAAATTATTCGGAGCTCTTTACAGACTCTATATACGATACACAATGATAGGGTTTGAAAAAAGAAGCAATAACAATGTTAAGCCCAAACAATTACAGCATTGAGTTTAACTAGTTTTAGAAAATAATTATTTTCAGACAATAATAGCCAAAATATCGGCAGTGACCTGCTTACTTGTAGATACTAATGTCATTTCTTTAATATACAGAAACGGTAACCATGAAATGACGCAGATACACACAGATTGAAGGTTGCTGTTAAGTGTTTCACCGCAAAGAGTGCAAAGTTCGCAAAGACATTGTAACCTTAACTCTGGAGACTTTTTATTATTTCCTGGAACGGTTTTAAACCACAGAGTGCGCAGGCGTGCCGAGATAAATTCATACTCGCCAGTTGGTGCAAATCCAACCTGGGGAAAGGCTAGCCACCACCTCAGAACTGAACCCCGCACCCAGGCTGGTAACAGGCTGATGTGAAGCTGGGGGGATGGGATAATAGGCCGCAACGGAAGTGAAGGTTATAAGCCCCGAAATTCTGATGATTCTGGAAGCCGACGTTCTCTGTGTAACGGAAGGCAGCATCTGCACCACCATTAGTCCGAAACTCCAGTCTTGGAATATAGCCGAGAGCGTAAGGATATGGCAAGGTGATGTGAGTCCAGCGGGGTCTAAGACCGCAGCATGTTATCAAATGGAGACTATGGTAACTCGGGGGGCCCATGGCGTTCTTCATCGGGAAGTATGCGATTTCAAGCCTATGAACGGTAAGACATTGCAGATGACGCCTTGGGAGTCGGATCAGTTCATAGTACTGATGAAACAG
>JAAXOC010000036.1 GCA_014237145.1 ANME-2 cluster archaeon | reverse complement strand
GGGTAGAGCAACGATCTCCCGTTTTAAACGGGAGGCATCAGGAAGATGTTCATTCTTTTGACATTTTAAGTTTTTCTTGATTTTTATGTATATAATCAGGCGCTTGCGATCGATTAACAAAAATTAGTTCAGTTATATTTAAAAAGCTATTTAAAGTTTTGAATTCAATAGTAATTCTGTGAATGAAATGGAAGCATTAGACATTTCAGATAATATGAATGAAGAGGTTGATATTCTTGTAAAAAGAGGGTATTATACTTCAAAGTCAGAATTATTAAGAGACGCTTTCAGGACACTATTAAATACAAAAACAGAATTAAAAATATCTCTAAGTATAGAACTTTATCTCAATGGGAAAATTTCAATAGCTAGGGCTGCTGAACTTTCGGGTTTTACTACAATAGAGTTCAAAGAGGTTATGGCAGCAAGAGGTATAGTAAGAGAAACTGAAGGTAAATCTGCTCTAGAAATGGACACCAAACTGAAAAAAATTGGAATAATTTGATGTTTTTTGTGGACACAGATATTCTAAGTGCTTTTGTAAAAGTTGGGGGTATAAAATATCTTAAGGTGCTTTTCCAAAACCTAAATATAGCTCCATCAATTTATGAAGAACTTGTGCGGGCTAAACGTGCAGGATATCCTTATTTGGATGATATCTTAACTGAAGTTGAAATTATTCTCCTTTCGGAAGATGAATTTAGAGATTTCAGAAATCTGTTAGAAAATGAAAAAGATTTGCATGAGGGTGAGTGCCAATTGCTAGCATTATGCAAATCAAGGAATGGTGTTTTGATAACGAATGATAATGTTGTAAAAAGTCATTGCAAAAAAAATAATACATATTTTCTGGATTTAGAAGACGTTTTGAGAGCGTTAAAATTAAAAAATATCCTGAATTATGAGAAATTAAAAAATCTAATCGAAGATATTGAAAAGAAAGACCGGACAATTATAAAAGCAAAAGAAAATATTCTAAAAGATTAATATTATTCTTCCTTTATAGTGCATGTTTAGGGCATTTTTAAATCGCATTTGCGCCTAATTTTAGTGATTGGATGAATATGGATTTTATCAGCAATTAAAGAGCATAATTCTCTATAACCTCAGTCACCGGTATGCCCTGGACAAAAATCCAGGGTCTGTATATAGTGGTTTTGGGATAATTATCAATTATATTTAATTGAATTCTGTGTTGAAATTCTACTCAACAAAATCCCATATATTTCCGGCAAAGCCATGATCGTAACTTTGTGCCAACAAATGTTCTTCCCCACGCTAAATAAATATTTCTTGATGAGGTCCAGCGCGACATTTTCAGGACTACAGATGGAATTGAAACATTAAAATCCGGTCAATATCATGTTTTTGCAAAATTTGCCATAACCCAAATGATCACCGTTTCAAAACAATCCCCTCATACCCCCCACACCACCGGCCATACACCTCACCCAAATCCACGCCCCCATCTCCATTCTGCAATTCATTCATTATCAACCAGAACATATTATTAGCCTGCCCCACCATATCGCCCTATACCAGTTCGGACCTGCTCCTGCCAGCCCCGGCAATTATCCTTTTTATCTGTGCCCTCATCTTGATATTCAGCAGCACCTCGTCAATGCTCCCGCACTCACTGAGCCAGGGCCGGAGGCAGAGGCTGGCGGTTGCTTCCATACTGTCCATGGACCCTGGTATTATCGTGCTGGACGAACCCACTACCGGGCAGGACAGGGGACATCTGAACAAGTTCCTGGCCCGCATGAAGATGTTGAACGAGACTGGAAAAACGATAATCCTGATAAGCCATAACATGGGTGTGGTGACAGAATATGCGAGCAGGACCATTGTGATGAAGGGGGGAGGGATATTGATGGATGCTGGTACTCGTGAGGTTTTTTCGAAACCTGATATTCCTGGGGAGGCGTCCATTGAGCCGCATCTGCTGGCCCGGGCGTGTAATGATGTGCGAGGGGAGATATTCCGGTGATGCTTACGCTTGAGGAACTGGAGCGGTACGCGGGGCAGGAAGTGAAAATCCAGCTCAAAAACAACTAAAAGTTATCAAAGGAATCAGATATAATTTATTTATATTAAGCAGTTGTATTTACAGTCACGTTTCCAATAACAAATTCCTTATTGGCTTGTATCTCCTGAAGATCTTCCTTCAAAGCTATTATGTGTGTCTCAATCGCTTCTTTCACATTTTCCATTGTCTCTTCTACTGTCTCGCCTTGAGAATAACAACCAGGAAGGGCTGGTACCTCTGCCCAAAAGCCTCCTTCTTCATCCTTGTAATCAAGTACTGTATATTCCATAATCTTATCTCCTATTGTATTAACATCTGGAAATCTTCCATAGTCAACCCGGCTTTTTTGATTTCTGCTCGAAGTAAACCAGCTTTCAGGTCACTTGAACAGGGCAATGTGATTATCTTACCATTTGGGAGTTTAGTAAAATCTACACCCTTCACTTCCTTCTCAGCATAGCCCTATAAGCCCAAAGCGCCGCCGGCTTATGCCTTGCAATAAACAACCCTACCTTAGCAGCCTGCACCAGCGGTGTTCCCTTAAGCGATGACAGGTCCCTCCCGGCAAACACCGACACCACAGTATCGATCTCCTCATTTGTCATCTTGCGCACCAGTTCCAGGCCCATGCGCCCCATCCAGTACTCGCTGGCAAACTCCCCTCTCCAGCGTTTTACATATTCCCGTAATTTCCCAGCCGTTACATTACCTTCAGCAACCGCAGCCGCAGCCACCTCACCACATATCTGCCCGGCCCGCATACCGTAGCCTATACCGCTCTGGCCAGCCGCGCCGCCCGCTACCATAAACCCGTCAGAGACTAACTGGTATGGGACCATGGCTATGGGGTCACCCCCTGTATGCGTGGCAATTATCTCAATATCATCGATATCATACCCCTTCATCCTAGCGAACATCTCAAGCCACCTGTCAAAGAAAGCAGAAACATCCCTGCCATGACGCCTGACATATACTCCCAGTGTGGCCAGGTCACCCCCTGCCGGTGAATAGGTGGACTTCCAGCCAGGTGAATGGTCCCCTAAATAATATTCGAACATATCAGGCTCACCGATACCGGGTGCCCTGACCTCCGCCTCCATCGCCCAGGCAATATCTCCAGGATAACGTGTGGTCTTAAGCCCCATCCGGGCCGCAGTCTTTGACTCTATACCGTCGGCCACTATTACCAGTTTTGGGAGAAGGATACCATCAGATGTACTTACCTTGAATTGGGACCCGGCCCGCATCACTAAAAGAGCTTCCGTGCCAGTAAGCACGTCCACCCCTGCTTTTAAAAGTTCATCCCTGTAATGCCTGTCAAACCGCTGCCTGTCGATGTAATATCCAGGGGTCTCGATCTCGATAGCGATACCTCCCGGTGAGATAATCTTCATACCCTGCAACCTGTTAAGTACATACTCATCCAGGATCGGCTCGCAGTTACGGTCCATCATGAACTTGAAAAAGGTATTTGCGGGATGGGGTGGATGTCCCATATCCTCCTTACGGTCCAGTAGTGTCACACTTGCCCCCTGCAAAGCCGCACTTCTGGCAGCCATCACCCCGGCAGGACTGGCACCGATCACCACAATACCGACATTCTCATTCAATTGCTAACCACTCCGGTATTACCAGATAAAAGGATATCCGGTGGACTTAATAAATATCAGGAGCAGCACATCGATAATCAGGGAGCCGAACATAACACCCCTGTACCTGGAACCTTGCAGGAATAACTTGCCCCCCCTTTCAGGGAGAGGATTTCTGATAAAATCAATGGAGTGCCACAGCATCCAGCCGCCGCCTAATATAACACCTGCAAAATACAACGGACCAAGGTGGGCGGTATACCCTATAACCAGGGATGCCGCAACACCCGTTAACCAGCACAGGAATATGAACTTCGAAGTGGCAGGTATACCGAACGTCACAGGCACGGTTGGCGCGCCTTTGGCACGATCCCCTTCCACATCCCGTGCCACTCCGCTAAGGGTAAAGCCCCAGTCGGTAACACATATCATTATCCCTAAGAATATTGCAGGTAGGGGTAGTATCTGGTTATCAATGCTTGTTTTCAGTATACCAGCAGGGTCAAAAGCAAGCCATACACCTATCGGGACCAGCCCGTATGAGATACCAACAGGAACAAAACTCAGGAAAGTGGACCGCTTTGCCACACTTGAATAAAGGGTAATAACGCCCGCAGCTATAATAAAAACAACCAGTGATTCAGGATTCAGGAAGGCAGCAACTGTACTGGCGATCACCATCAGTACAAGGGCATAGGCCAGTGCATTTTTGCGGCTGATCCGCAAAGATGGCAGCGGTCGGTTCGGGAGATTGATCTTGTCGATATCCACATCACAGTAATCATTGAACACATAGGAACTGGTAATTGCAAAATATGCACCCACAACTGCAATGATGAACGGGAATAAGGGTGGCATACCTCCGCTGATGAGATAGGTTGCGAGCAGGGCACTGGCAGCCGGAAGTGCCAGGTCCATATCAGCTATCTCGGGTCGCAGCATATCGATATACGCTCGCACCATATTGCAGTTTCCATTATTGGCTGATGTTGGCATAAGTATCACGTTATTTAATAAATACAGGATGCCATGTAGATTTGTGTTATACTATATCACCATTTATATTAAATGATGATTTCAGGTTCTATGCAACAATATACTATAAATGCATATTATTATTGCTATTGTAATTGCATGGAATCCGGGAATTTTTCCACCAGCATTTGTGTGATCGGGTGTACCTTGTGTATCATTGGAATTATCATGTGTTTGTGTATGTATGGGTGTTGGCTCTGCAAGTCCGGGTTGGTAGTACTGGTAAACAGGGGAAAAAGTAACAATATCGGTATCCTCTCCCGAGTATATTCCAGATACTTTCAGGCTGAATATGACAGTTTCGTTAGACCCGTTTGTGCTGGTATTGTAATAAAAAACTTCATTATTGGATAAAATGCCTGATTTGACCACAGCATTATTAAGTTTTAATTGCACCCAGCCCCGTTCACCACTTTGGTCAACACTTTTAAGTGTGAATGAATAATCCTGGTGGAATGTCCAGGTCTGGCCTGTAGACAGATAAAAGCCAGTGCCGTTGAACAGAACTTCCTCCTGTGCCTGGATGCCTGGGGCGAAAGCCAGTACAAGTGGGATGATAACAATGATCTGCCAGCCGTTTATCCTGATTTTCATAGTCATACCTGAAATGTTGTCTAAATGTAAATATTTTTTGTATGAACGGTATTGCACATCAAGACGTTTATTTGCGGTCACCAACAAGATCAACCGCAACTTATTGAATGTACGCTACTCCCTTCTCCCAAACCGCTTCGTCAGCCACTTCTCTATCTCGATCACAAAAAATCCCGGAAGCGCAACCAGGATCATGAGTCCCCACCAGTCGAGCGGCAGGGGTGCTGTTTTGAGCGGATTGAACCCGATATAGGGGGGAGCATAGACGATTGCAAGTTGTGCTAAAATAGTGATCACTATACCTGCAAGCGTCCATCTGTTTGAGAACGGACTGAACGTGAATGCGGATTCTGTGATCGAACGTGCAGTAATGGCGTAACAGATATGCACCAATATTACTGTTGTGAACGCAGCGGTCTGCGCCTGTGTGAGCAGGCGATCGATCTCAATATCCGTGTTCAGGGTTCCATCGATCGCAGGCATCCCGTGGTAGTAGTACATTGCAAATCCTGATATTGCCACCACAATAGAGATCAATCCAACTTTCTTGAAGAACGGAGGATCGGTTATACGTTCATCCAGATTCCTCGGAGGTTTTTTGAGCAGATCATTCTCCATCGGTTCTTTGATAATTGGCAGCGCGAGTGCTACCGCAGCTAAGAGATTGATCCAGAGTATCTGCACAGGTTCGAGAGGAAGGCGGTCGTGGAAAAGTATTAAAAATGGGGAAAGCAGGATCGCACCCAGAACCAGCAGCGCCTGTCCGCCATTTGTCGGGAGCAGGTATAAAATAACCTTTTTAATATTGTTGTAAACATACCTTCCCTCTTCCACCGCAGCAACGATCGTTGCAAAGTTGTCATCTGCAAGGATCATGTCAGATGCCTCCTTGCTTACCTCGGTTCCAGTGATCCCCATAGCAATCCCAATGTCTGCTGCCTTTAGTGCAGGTGCATCATTCACGCCATCACCTGTGACTGCTACGACGTGCTTATGTTTTTGCAGTGCCTTTGTGACCCTGAACTTGTGTTCAGGTGCTACCCGTGCATATACCGATACATCTTCCACGATATCATACAGTTCATCATCACTCATTTTTGACAAGTCATCCCCGGTAATCACCCTGTCTGCATTGATCCCGAGTTTGCAGGAGATAGCTTTCGCTGTTATTGCATAATCTCCTGTCATCATCACAACCCGTATTCCTGCACTCCTGCATTTTCTTACCCCTTCTATTGCCTCCTCTCTTGGCGGATCGATCATCCCCTGGATACCAAGAAAAACCATATCCTTAAGGTCGCTTTGATCAAGTGATCGTTTATCAGTTTTCTTATATGCCATGGCAAGCACTCTGAGTGCTTCTTCTGCCATCTCATCTGCTTTTTCAAGTATATTTCCCTTGTTTATCGGTTCGATGCTTCCATCGACCATCCGGGTCTGGCACATCTCCAGGATCCGCTCAGGTGACCCCTTCACAAATATGATCTGCTTTTCACCCATCTCATGCAGCGTAGCCATATATTGTTTCTCAGATTCGAACGGTATTTCGTCCAGCCGCAACAATTTTTCTTTTATACCTGTTTTCATTGCACAAACCAGCAGTGCGCCTTCGGTCGGGTCTCCGATGATGGAATATCCATCTTCTTCCACAATACTCGCATTATTACAAAGGTAACTTGCCCTTAATGTTCCAATAAACTCTCTACTCCTATGGGATGGAGTAAATTCGCCTTTTGGCTCGTATCCAACTCCACTTACCATGTAGTCCCTTTCACCTGAATATATCCGCGATACTGTCATCTGGTTCTTGGTGAGCGTTCCAGTCTTATCCGAACATATGACACTAGTGCATCCAAGGGTTTCTGCAGCAGGCAGTTTCTTGATGATTGCATTCTTTTGCGCCATCGCGGTCACACCGAATGCCAGTGCCATCGTTACAACCGCAGGCAGTCCTTCCGGTATTGCAGCGACCGCCAGGGACACTGACGCGAGAAACGCTTTACTCGTCTCAATTCCAAACCTTACTGCCAGTATAAAATTAAGACCGGTGATCACGAGTATTGCAATGATAAGGAACCTGGTGAAGTCTGCTAATCTCCTTGTGAGCGGGGTTACAATCTTCTCTGTTTCCTGTATCAGTTTTGCGATCCTTCCAATCTCTGCCTGCTCCCCGGTACCGACAACGATTCCAGACCCCGTTCCTTTTGTAATGAAGGTGCCGCTGAATATCATGCACTTTTGGTCCCCAAATGTTGCGTATCCCATAATCTGGTCTATGTGCTTGGTCACAGGCACGGATTCTCCTGTGATGGCTGCTTCATCTGCGCTCAGGTTCCGTGCATAAAACAGCCGCATATCTGCAGGAACTTTATCCCCGCCTTCAAGGATTACGACATCCCCTGGAACAAGTTCCCTTGCAGGTATGACTTTCTTCTTATTATTATCCCGTAGGACAGTGCACTCAGGTGCTATCATCTTCCCAAGCGCCTCTACCGATGCCTCGGCTTTTCCCTCCTGGATAAAACCGATGATAGTGTTTGCAAGAACCACGGCAAGAATAACCACAGTATCTATCAACATATCCGCGCCTTCCCAAATATAAAGAGCACTTGTGACTGCGGCACTGGCGAGTAAAATATAGATAAGCGGACTGTTGAACTGCATCAGGAATCGAACAAGAGCACTGCGTTTCTTGAATTTTAGTTCATTGCATCCATAACGTGCAAGTCTTGCTTTTGCCTCATCCGTGGTCAGTCCTGAAGGTCCTGACTGCTGGGTTTCGAAAGCCTGTTCCACAGATAGCTGATGCCATGTGGTTTCATTTGATGATATGGATTTTTTCATTACTCTCAGATTTTATATGACACTATGTCACTAAATATATATGCCAGTAAAATAATTCCATCCAATAAAACATAGCTATCCCACTAAAACATAGCTATCCCACTAAAACAATTTACAGGCCAGCGTTTATGATTAACAACAAATCACGATAAACAGCACACTAACCAAAGGAGATAATGACTTGGGATACAAAACGCTCTTAATAATTGGAATAGGTGGATTCCTGGGCGCTACGTCTCGTTATTACCTGACAGGATTGGTCAAACATGAGAATTTTCCATACGGGACTCTTCTGGTCAACTTTATCGGGTGCCTGGTCCTGGGATTTTTGATATTCTCAAATTTATACCAGGGATATTTTTCTGATTCGACAAGGAATTTTATAGCTATAGGACTTCTGGGCTCATTCACCACCATGTCAACATTTTCATACGAAACGGTAAGTTTATTCAATGAATCCAATGTAATGATGGGGTATGGGAATATCCTGATGAATATAGTGTTGAGTATTTCCGGAATTTACTTTGGCAGGTTCATTGTAACGTCATTGAGCATATAAACCCAGAGACTTTTTATTATTTAGCATGAAAGTACCCTTGGGTTCTTTCATCTTTTTGTGCATGTTATTCGAAGAATTTCATGTAAGTTTTCTAGGACGATTCAAAAAACCGCAGAGAGCGCAGAGACAAACAACACATCTCTGCGCCTCTCTGCGCCTCTCTGCGTCCTCTGCGGTGAATTTTTTCGCCACGATCCATTTATACAGAAAAAATTAAAAAGTCACAAGCAGACATGGAATAACTATTTACATCTCGGTCAAATGACCTATGTTGTAGTATGATTAATTTCCGACTTTATACTTGCTATAGTATGATTAATTTCTGACTTTATACTTGCTGTAGTATGATTAATTTCCGATTCTAACCGTGCATCATCTTCGTATAATTCAGCAGCCCGCCAGCCAGGATGATCTCCCGCTGCCTGTCTGATATATCCAGTATGCACTCAAAGTTGTTCGACCCGGCCTGCACAGGTATGCTTGTGGCACCGCCTTCTACCAGTTCCCTGACACCACTAAACCTTAAAATATCCCCTTGCTCAATTGCATCATAGCCTGCCTGGTTGGCAAATTCCATGGGCAGAATGCCGAAATTCACAAGATTAGCCTTGTGTATCCTGGCAAATGATTTGGTAATGACCGCCTTAACTCCCAGGTACATCGGTGCCAGTGCAGCATGTTCCCGGCTTGAACCCTGGCCGTAGTTATCGCCGCCAATGATAAAACCACCCTGCTTCTCTTTTGCCCTTGCAGGGAAACCGGGGTCGATCTGTGAAAACACATGTTCACTAATGGCAGGGATGTTACTGCGCAGGGGTAGTATCTTCGGGCCTGCCGGCATGATACCGTCTGTGCTGATATCATCCTCCAGTTTTATCAGTACCTCACCTTCAAGATCAGTTGATAAGGGTTCGGCTTTAGGCAGGGGTTTGATATTCGGACCCAGTATCACTTCAACAGACCCCGGGTCATCTGACGGCCTGATCACCATGGAATCATCGGTAACAAAACTCTCAGGCCATTCCACCTCCGGGTACTCGCCCAGTTTTCTCGGGTCAGTTATCTTTCCGGTAAGGGCGGCTGCCACACAGACCTCGGGGCTGGCCAGGTAGACACTGTCATCCATAGTACCCGAGCGCCCGGACCAGTTCCTGTTAAAGGACCTGATGGACACGGAGTTAGAAGGAGGGGATGAACCCAGTCCGATACATCCGTCACATGCGGCTTCCATGATACGTGAACCTGCCGAGACCATATCAACCAGTGCCCTGTTACGAATAATGGTCTCCAGTACCTGCCTGGAGCCTGGTGTAATGTGCAAACTCACGTAAGGATCTACCTTTTTGCCTTTTACTGCTCCTGCGACCAGCATCAGGTCCTTATAGCTGGAATTTGTACATGAACCGATAATGACCTGCTGCACAGGTGTACCCTCCACCTCAGACACCTTTACAACAGCATCAGGAGAGCCGGGTTTTGCCATCATGGGCTCCAGTTCACTGAGGTTGACCTCAATGTGTTCATCATATTCTGCATCATGGTCTGCCGATATCTCATTGTAGTCGTCGAGCCTGTCTTGCATCCTGAAAAATTCTTTTGTTATATCATCGGACGGGAAGAGGGAACTTGTAGCTCCCAGTTCGGCACCCATATTTGTGATGGTGGCCCGCTCTGGTACAGATAAGGTACTCACGCCAGGACCGTAGTATTCGAAGACCTTGCCAACACCGCCCTTTACTGTGAGCCGCCGCAGCATCTCCAGGATGACGTCTTTGGCAGATACCCAGACCTTGAGTTTGCCTGTCAATTTCACTCCAACCACTTTTGGCATTTTCACATAATAGGGCGCACCGCCCATTACCACTGCAACATCCAGGCCACCCACACCTATAGCCAGCATGCCTGCACCGCCGCCTGTTGGGGTGTGGCTGTCCGAACCTATCATGGTGTTACCGGGTTTTGAGAACCGCTCCAGGTTCACCTGGTGGCAGATACCGTTGCCTGGTTTTGAGAAATGGATACCGTACTTGTTAGCAAATGTCTGCAGGAAGCGGTGGTCGTCTGCGTTCTCGAATCCGGCCTGGAGCATATTGTGGTCAACGTAGCTGACTGCCAGGGGTACTTTTACTTGTGGAATGTCCAGGGCTTCGAACTGGAGGTACGCCATAGTGCCGGTGGCGTCCTGGGTAAGGGTCTGGTCTATTTTTATTGCTATTTCCAGGCCGGGTTTCATCTCGCCTTTGGCGAGATGGGATGAGATTATTTTTTGGGTTAGGTTCATGGTCATTAGGGGTCACCTGATTAAAAATTGGCTGTATGTCGGATTATTTAATACTATAATGTATAGTTTATGCAATTATCTTATTTCATGATCAACTTGTAAATTATTAGATATCGAAATGGGAATGATGATGAATAAAATCTCCCCGATCATACACTCTTTATTCCCAGATGCTTCTTCTTATTTAATACAGCCAGGTTGACCAGCAAGGGAGTGATACTTTCCACCATGCATGAAACCTCTAAAGGCCCGGCCATCATTGGATTCAGTTCCGGGATATCACTCACCAGATCACTCACCACATTGTTTGCTTCCTCATGGTCGCCGCAGATGAATACATCCATATCCAGTTTCTTCTTGATATCGGCAAGCTTTTTTGCAGAGACATTATGGAAGGCAGAAACAAGTTTTACACTTTCAGGCAGCAAACTCTGGATTTCCATAGCCGCACAACCGGATTCCGGTGGTGTATAAAGTAAATGGCCAACCTTTTTCATCGGCACAACAATAGAGATTATGATCTGGTCCCTAAGGTAAGGTTTGATTGTTTCGATAGTTGACGATACATGCTCATATGGCACTGATAGTACAATCACGTCGGCCTGGTCAACAGCAACCGGATTAACGCATCCTGTGATAGTGCAGGTATCACCCGATTCTTCCAGTATTTTCCGGTATCTATCAGCTGAAGCTTGTGCTTTTTCAAGTTTCCTTGACCCGACAAATACTTCATGTTTAACGGCCCACCTGAGAGCAAGTCCCTCTCCAATACTTCCGGTTCCGCCAAGTATTGCTATTTTCATAGAATCACACATTCCCAGTATAATTATGGATATAAAATGTTTGTGTAAGAGACACTACCGGAGATTTATAACTTACATATATTGACCCAAAAAAAGATACTCTCATAGAAACTTATAAATAATTAATAATAATCACTTATAAGTGAATGAATCTACTAAAGAAACTCCAGGATATCGTCCCAACATCCCGCATCTCCAATGACCCGGCAGAATTGTACTGTTATTCCTATGACGCTTCATACATAACCGGCACACCTGACTATGTGGTCATGCCCTGTACCACAGCAGAAGTATCAAAAATCGTTAAACTGGGCCACAAGCACCGCATACCTATCACTGCCAGGGGTGCAGGTACTGGCCTAGCCGGAGGTGCCGTACCCTTACAGGGCGGTATCGTGCTGGATATGAGCCGGATGAACAAGATACTTGATATTGACATCAGGAACCTGCAGGTACTGGTGGAGCCCGGACTCATCCACGCAGACCTGAACCGCTCACTTGAACCCTACGGTTTCTTCTTCCCTCCAGACCCGGGTAGCAGCGAGATGTGCACCCTGGGTGGACTGATAGCCAACAGGGGCAGTGGTATGCGTTCGGTAAAATACGGCACAGTCACTGATTACGTACTGGACCTGGAAGTGGTGATGCCGGACGGAGAAGTCATCCAAACCGGCGGCAAGGTCATGAAATCGGCATCTGGGTACGACCTCACTGCATTAATGGTAGGTTCGGAGGGCACCCTCGGCGTCATTACAGGAGCCAGGTTGAAGATACACCCGCTGCCTGAAGCCAGGGCGGCAGTGCTGGCCCATTTCAATGACCTGGAAGCTGCAGGCAGTGCAGTATCTGCTATTATGGGTCGTGGGTTAGTGCCCTCTGCCTGTGAACTAATGGACAGTACAACCATCCGGGCAGTAAATACATATGATTCTGACCTCAACATCCCGGGCTGTGAGGCCCTGCTGCTTATTGAGGTGGATGGTGCACCCTGCAGCGTGGAATCAGATGCAATCAAGGTGGCAGACTGCTGCCAAGAACTTAGAGCGTTTAATGTCAGGATAGCCAATTCAGAGTCAGAGATGGAGGAACTATGGGCTGCACGCCGCCTGGCAGGTGCCGCCGTGACACGACTAAGTCCGGGAAAGACCAGGGTCTATATCGGCGAGGATGTGGCAGTACCCCTGTCAGCTATCCCTGAAATGCTAAGAGAGATAAGTACTATTTCAAAGAAACACGGTCTCACTATCATGACCTACGGTCATGCAGGGGACGGCAACCTGCATACGGGCATGGCCATTGATACGCTTGATGAAAATCAGTGGAAAGTGCTGAAACAGGCGGCTGATGATATACACAGGGCAGCCCTGCTGCTGGGCGGTACAGTGTCAGGGGAGCACGGTATTGGCTGTGCCCGGGGGATGTATATGGATGAAGAGCACGGCAGCGCAATGGATGTTATGGCATCTATCAAAAAGGCTCTGGACCCGTGTAATATTATGAACCCACAGAAGGTGGGTCTAAAATGAGGGAATACCTCAGGGACATTGTCAAGTGTGTAAAGTGTGGCCGCTGCCGTACGGTATGTCCCTCCCAGCAGGTGCAGGGCTGGGAATCATCAGGAGCCAGGGGCAGGATGCAGATGGCACTGGGAATGGCTTTTGGGCTTGAGCCTTCAAATAGTTTGATCACAAGTATTTTGACATGCACCACATGCCAGCAGTGTGTTACTGAATGCCCGTCAGGCGCAGACCCACACCAGGTGACCAGGGCCGCCCGGCGTAAACTTGTAGAACTTGGACTTACAGCTACACATCAGGTAGAAATGCAGGAGCGCATAGGCAATACTGGTAATTCGCTTGGGGAAAGGTCATCAAGGACTGCATGGCTCACCGAAACCCATGTTCCCGTAGATTCAGGATATGTCTATTTTGCAGGGTGTCTGGCCTCATACAGGTATCAGTCCACTGCGACGGCTACTTACGGAATACTGAGTAAGTTCGGGGTAGGATTCCTGGAGGATGAACAGTGCTGTGGTTCGCCGCTATTCAGGATGGGGCTGGACGCATCCGATCTTATTGCACATAATTCCAGGCAGATCGAGGCTGCGGGTGCACACACGGTCATTGTTGGCTGTGCCGGCTGCTATTCCATGCTAAAGGAACAATACCAGGGATTTAACGTGCTGCATTTATCAGAGTTCCTGGGAGAAAGGCTTGATGAGCTATCTGCCGGAAGACTTGACATCTCAGTCACTTATCATGACCCGTGCCACCTTGGCAGGGCGTATGGGATATATGATGCACCCAGGAAGGTTATTGAAGAAATATGCACTCTTGTGGAAATGGATGCATCAAGGGAAAAAGCCAGTTGTTGCGGTGGAGGGGGCGGTGTCAGGCTGGGGTATCCAGAACTCTCAGGTTCCATGGCAGGGGAATTAAAAGAGAATATACCTGGCGGAGTAGATTATTTGGTAACGTCATGTCCTCTTTGTTTCAGGAATCTGTCAGATACAGGAGTAAAGGTGCTTGACCTGGCAGACCTTGTTTGGATGGCTATTGAATGATCAGAGTTTATCCCAGAACTGCTCTTCATAATCGTCAGGGATATCGCCAAGATCTGTGATATTCTTTGTTTTTTTGACCTTCAATGTCACATTGTCGGCTGCCTGCCTGGATTGCCGCCCTGGTTTTTCAGTTTCCTTGAGGCTGTCGGACTTAGACCTGTCATCTACGAAGATTGCTACTTTAGTAGAATTCTTACTATTTGATCTTACCTTGGCTGCATAATTGTCCACTACCGGTTCGCCCAGGTTTTTCCGGTTCGAGGCAGAGTAATATCCTAAAATACAGTATTCTTCATTCGATCGCCAGTCCAAGACGTACATTTGACATTTATTGCCAATACATTGACCTGATCCTGTCTTTGGGCATACTGTGGGGAGTGACATACAATCATATATTGAGTCTACTAATAGATTAAATTATTGAACGGATGGGGTTTTAAAAATTTTAGTGTTGGTGTAAAACCCAGCTTATGTAGAAAATGGCATGGATCAGAACCATAGAATAACCTTAAATGGTGAAACAAGATGGACTTAACATATACAAATTTATATTTTGGATATAGGATATCATCTAAACAATCAATACCTTATTTTTATCATCAAAACAGAATACAAATCGATCAAAGAAGCTTTCTCTTCCAAGAATGTTAAAACCGATGCCAAGATTCCTCGAAAACCCGATACTTGCTTTGAATTCCACCCATTCGGAACCTTTTAGGTCCAGCGGGATTATCGGCAGGTATCTACCTTTAAATAGCATATACGGGTATTTCATAGCTGTAATCTTCCTGTCACAGGAGTGTGACTGTCTCTTCATCGGTAGGGATGTAGGTTATTGAGATTTTTCCAGTGGGTTTGTATTTTTTTGCTTTTTTGAATACTTCGATAGCGGACTCGCCCACAGCAATTATCTGCTCTCCGGAGATTGCCAGATGCTTGCCATGATATTCCTCAAACAAATTCTGCGAATGTTTAAGTAGCCAATTATACTCTTTACTGGTCATATCAGTCACCACAAATAGATTCTTCTGAAAATATATACATATTTTGTTTGTACCTTTTTTAAATCATGGGATTGCAACCATCTGGTTTTTTACCATTTCCCTCTTTCCTTTTGGTTTAAAACTCTTTAGATCTCCAGCAACCCTATCCTGTTATTCCCAAATTCATACTCTTTTTCTCTGCCAAGTTTAAGTACTTGCCCTGAGATAAATTTCTTCCGAGTCTTTATGATATGCCCAAAAGAGTGTGGTTAAAATGAAATGCAGCGAGAAGTTCGCAGGCTCACCCATCATACGTTGCACATTCAGGTAGACGGGGATACTCTTTGTGTGGGTGGCGGAAGTGTTTGATAAAAGATGAGTAGTGTTAGTAGTACCTGCCATTCATTTGGGATTTTAGTGAAATCCTGATAAAATATTTTATTGTCTGGAGGCTGATTATAGTTCTTGACTATAATTCGTTCTACAAAAAATATTATTAAAGTAAAAATAAGACCGTTTATAAGTAATGCAACGCATTTTATTCAAGGATGGTTGAAGAATTTGATGATGTTGTCGATTTAATCAACGAAAATCAAACCAGAAAACAGTATATTGATCCGGAATTAGGAAAAGCTGGCTGGATTAGGAAATACATTAAAGAAGAAGTCAATTCTGTAAAATCTGATTTTAATCAGAAGCAATTTGTGTTTTTTAATGGCAGTGTTGAAAAAAGCGTTGATAGATTTATTGACTATGTCTTGCTGGACGAAGACAATTCCGTACTGGCTATTATCGAGGCAAAACGATTCTCAAAGGATGAAGAGATGGGGAGGATCCAGGCACGCACGTATGCCAAGGATATTGAAAACCAGATTGATCGAAAGGTCCCTATCTTCTTAACCAACGGATACATCTGGCGTTTTATTGATGATGATGGGATTGAGCGGAAAGTCAGCGGCCCGTTCTCCCAGGAAGACCTTAGAAGAAGGAATGACCTGTACCATAAAAGGCTGGACCCAAAGGATGTTAAAATCAATCCCCGGATCGTAGATAGGCCAAGAAGCCAGCAGATTGTGAGGAAATTGAGCGAACATTTTTCGCAAGGTCATCGAAAAGCGCTGGTGCAAATGGCCACCGGCACGGGAAAAACAAGGGTGGCCATGGCTTTGATAAAAATGTTGATTGACGCTAATATGGTTCGCAATGTATTATTCATAGCAGATAGAATCGCACTGGTTAACCAGGCAAAAACTAACGGCTTTGAGGAATTCTTTACAGAATCGGTAGCCAGTCTTCGCGATGGATTTACCACCAGTGCCAGATTATATGTTTCCACTATCCAGACTTTGAGCAGTGGTAAACCAAAAAAACTCTATAGAATGTTAAGTCCCGGATTTTTTGACCTCATCGTATTTAATGAGGCTCACAGGTCAATTTATGATAAAAATAACCGCATTAATGAATATTTTGATGCAATAAAAATAGGTCTGACCGCCACCCCAAGAGAACATGAGTCCAGAAATACGTATGCCCTGTTTGGTTGTGAAGACAACAAGCCAACAGTTGAATACTCTTATGATGAGGCAGTCAGGGATGAAGTTCTTGTTTCATACCGGGCAGAGATCATTGACACCAAAGTCCTGGCATTAGGCATTGAAGGTACTGAATTGAGCAAATCTTTAAAAGACCAGTTGAGAAGGCAGGAGATCGACCCCGATAGTACCTATTTTGACGGACCCCAATTTGATAAGGTATTCATGGATGATAAGACGAATGAACTTATCATCAGGGAATTTATGAATTCCTGCTATAAATCTGATGAAGGCAAGCCGTGCAAAACGATATTTTTCTGTGCCAGCCAGCGGCATGCGAAACATATGAAGAATATATTTGGAAAAGTATATCCAAAACTCAGCAGTGATGTGCAGGTAATTACGTCGGATATGACAAGATCAGAGGATGAGGTCAAACGGTTCCAAAAAGAATCTGAGCCAAGAATTGCCCTTTCAGTCGGGATGCTGGATACATGAGTGGATATTCCCGAAGTGTGCAACCTTGTTTTTGTGAAACCTGTATTCTCCCATATCAGGTTCTGGCAAATGATTGGCAGGGGTACCAGGAACCTGGAGTCATGTAAACACAGGGATTGGCTGCAGGAGAGGGGGAAATACGATTTTCTCATCCTTGATTTTAAAATTGGCGGGCATTCAAATGTAAAATATCATAATATTAAAGTGGGAGCAGAGCGTGGACCCGGGACGGATGTGATAACCAGGATATTTGAAAACAGGATTGAGTTGCTGGATAAGCCTCTTGATGAGAAGCAAAAGACGATTATCTCAAATAAAATCCTGTACTATATTGATAATCTTGATGAAGAGTCGTCTATTACCAGGGAGAAGTTACCTGCTATTAACACTATCAAACAGAACTCTTTCAGGCTGGAAAAATATGTAAGGGAATTGAAAAAGGATATTGTGCCCTTGATCATGTTTTCACAGGAAGCTAACCCTAATGTGTCAGCTTTTATTTTGCAGACTGAAAAGTTGTTCAGTTTTGTCCTGGATAAAAAACTTGACAAGATAGAGCATATGAGGACATATGTGCAGGAAAGGGTTGAAAATGTTCTCAGGAAAAAAGACAGTCTTAGTGAAGTGGGGAACAATAAGGATAACCTTATTAAAGTGCTCCAGGATGATTTCTGGGATGACCTGACATTTGATGATGTTGAATTTATGATCAGGGAACTGTCACCGCTGATGAAGTATTATGAGCCGACCAGAAAGAAAGTCATCCAGATCGATGCGCTTGATCTGGTGCTCAGCAGGGAGAAGTTTACGAAGAAGATCAAGGAAGATGTGGAACTCAAGGAGTTTTTGGAAAGCAACCTGTTGATTCAAAATATAAGGGGTGGCAAGGGCATTACATCAGGTGAGATTAAACAACTTGAAGCGCAGTTGTCTGCATTAAGGCCGGAATTAACTATCGAGAATGTCCAGAATTTCCAGAAAATTGATTTTATGGTGTTCTTGCTGGATATTATCGGGATGACTGTAAAACAGGATCCAAAGACTGTAATTGAAGCGAAGTTTAATGAGTTTATCATTGGTAATAATATTTACAACTCAAAACAACTGGATTTTTTGCTGATGTTAAAGAAGGTCTTTGCAGACAGGAAATATATTGAGCTTTCTGATATGGCCAGGCTGCCGCAGTCTGAAGAGCATCCACGTGATTATTTCCAGTTGGATGAGTTGAAGGCAATAGTGGAGAAGTGCAATGCGATTAAGGTGTGCTGCTGATATGGCAAAAGGGTAAATATTAACGATAAGATATGATTACGGAAGATTAATATAAGGTTGTAGGCTTATAATCTATCATAATAAGGTTGCAGGCTTATAATCTATCATAATAAGGTTATAGGCTTATAATTGTACAAGAGTGGTATCCCATGGCAAATGAGAAAATATTTGCAGTTTTAACTGGTGATCTAGTTGGATCATCCAGATATAAAATCGAAAAACAGCGGGATGAGGTTCTATCAATTCTTAAAAATTCATTCAACAAGATCAAATCACCGGATATTGTTGCAGCACGATTTGAAATTTACAGGGGGGACAGTTTCCAGGGTGTGCTATCCAGACCCGAGGAAGCTCTGAAGGCTGCAATAATCATTCGTGCTAATTTACTGTCTAAGCCTTTTGAAAAAAATATCCACTTAGATGCCAGGATTGCCATTGGTGTAGGAAAGATAGATTATTTGCCAGGGGATAAGGTCGGCGAAGGGGATGGAGAAGCTTTTAGAAGTTCAGGCATGGAACTTGACAAGATGAAAAAAAGAGAACGAAATCTAACAATAAAGACCCCCTGGCCAGAAATAAATGAAGAATTACAAACAGAATGTGCTCTGCTTAATGCTTTAATTCAACGATGGACAAAAGAACAGGCTAAGGCTATACTGTATCAAATCCAGGGCTATACACAGGAAGAAATCGCAAAAAACCTGGAAATTAGTCAATCTGCGGTGTTCCAGCGCCTGAGAACCGGTGGTGCCTGGGCGGTTCAGGCATTTTTAAGGCGTTATAAAGGAATAATTCAATATAAGGTTGTGGACTTATAGTGGTCGAAAATAAGGCTGGAGGTTTATAATGTTCACTCCAATAGAGATATCGTTATTAATTCGCTTGATAATTGCTCATCTTCTTGCTGATTTTGTATTTCAGCCCGATTCATGGGTAGATCAAAGATTTAAAAATGGCTGGCACTCGAAATATCTCTATTTACATGGGATTATTGCCGGAGTTCTTGCCTATTTTTTATCCGGATTGTGGAATTTGATATGGATCCCTGCTGCTGTTGCTGCCACACATATCTTAATTGATGGTTTTAAAGCAAAATATGAGAACAATATCCAATCTTTCTTATTGGATCAACTTGGGCACTTCATGGTTATTTTGGTTATCTGGATATTAATAATAAGCCCAGGACCTGAGGATATAGCACTGTTAGAACAGATATTTCTGCCAGGAATAAACGTGTGGGTAATAGTAGCAGCTTATCTAATAATAATCTGGCCAAGTAGTGTGTTGATCAGTAAGATAACAGAAAAATGGAGAACTGATATCACTGATGAAAATGAAAGTCTGGAAAAGGCGGGAATGTGGATTGGCCGGTTGGAGCGATTTTTAATTCTTACTCTGGTCCTGTTAAGACAATATGAAGCAATTGGCTTATTGGTGGCTGCAAAATCAATATTCAGGTTTAGTGCATCAAGAAGTGTGGGGGAGTATGTTTTAATTGGAACTTTGCTTAGTTTTACTATAGCAATCACTGTAGGCTTGGTTGCGAGCATGTTTTTATAGTGCATGCAATTCTGCTGCCGGTATCTTACTGTAGATTACAAACCCGAATCCATGTGTTTCTATGAGAGGCTGGGGTTCAAGGTGCTGGGAATGTACAGGCAAAATGATTTCCCGAAAGGTTTTGAATCGAAGAAATTAGAATATGTTTGTACGCTCATTACTGATGGAACACACGATAAAACACCTCTTGTAGATAAGAAAGAAGGAGTTCCTCTGATTACTTCAAAGGATCTTAAAGATGAGGGAATTTCTTTCAAAAATGTATTATATATTACAAGAGAGCAACATGAACAGATTATTAAAAGATCTAAGCCTGAAAAAGGAGATATTTTATATTCAAAAATAGGAACAATTGGGAAGCCAACAATAGTAGATAGTGACATTGAATTTGGTATAAAAAATGTTGCTTTATTCAAATTGAAAAGAGAAATAATTTCAAATAAATACCTTAAATATTATCTGAAATATGAGCCGACACGTAAAGTATTATTGAATATTGCTGGGGAGGGTAACCAAAAATTCATCCCGTTATCTAAACTAAAAAAAATAGAAATATTTCTCCCGCCCCTCCCCACTCAAAAGAAAATCGTTGCCATTCTTGAAAAAGCTGAAAAGCTCAAGGGGTGGAGAAGAGAAGCTGATGAGCTGACCGATGAGTTTTTGAAAAGCACTTTTTTGGAGATGTTTGGGGACCCGGTGAAGAATCCGATGGGATGAAAAAAATAAGAGAAGTTCTAGTAGATATTCAAGCTGGATGGAGCGTTAACGGAGAATCTAAACCTCGTCTAAAAAATGAGTTTGCAGTATTGAAAGTAAGTGCTGTAGCAAGTGGTGTTTTTTTACCGAAAGAATGCAAAGTAATCAATGAGAAGGATTTGAAAAAAATTGTTACTCCTGAAAAAAGGGATGTTTTGTTTAGCAGAGCAAATACCCTAGAACTTGTTGGTGCTACATGCCTAATAACAGAAAATTATCCTTTCTTATTGTTGCCTGATAAATTATGGAAAATAAAAGTTGAAAAAAAGTATATGTTGCCTGAATATTTAAAATTTGTATTAAGCCACTCTGCCATTAGAAAAAGAATATTGGCACTTTAAACAGGAACTAGTGATTCAATGTATAATATATCAATGAAAAAATTCAGTTTGATTAATATAACCGTACCTCCAATCGAAATTCAGGATGAATTTGTTAATATCGTAGAAAAGGACGAACAAATACGAAAATACCAAACCCAATCCTGCCACTTATATTCCGCAGGTATACTTTGAAAACAAATCTTTTTTTTAAACATTGAATGATGCCTAATGATTGTGGTTTTCTGTATATTTAGATAAATGGTTTGAAAAAATGCATGTATATTTTCTGCCGAAATTGGCAAATCATATATTCAAAACATATCTTTTAGGTATTCACAATATAAATATAATATTTTAGAAATATGTAAACCACTATCATGAGAAATTATTTAAAATTTACAGATACCTGCGGAAAGTGAGCTGCCAGCATCTCGAAGACCTTTTCAACACCCTCATGCAACAAGCCTTTCGCGGAGAACTAACCACCCAACTTCCAGTTACCCCTACACATATGCAAAATAACCAAAATCTTATCAATATGTAGGGACAATACAACAACCATGCCATCCATCAGGAAAAAAACAGTCGGAAAAGAGCAATACTACTACCTTGAGCACAGCTACCGCGAGGGTGGCAAAGTACACAAAAAAGAAAAATACCTGGGAAGAACACTACCCAAAAACATCGAAGAATTAAAACAGCAGCTTCGGTCCGAAGTCTATACCGGGCGGTGGTTTACCAAATTCGACAAAATCCGCACACAATTCCAGGAAGAAGCACAAAGAACACCCCCCACAGCAAGGGAAAAGGAACTGGAAACATTCGCCAACAGGTTTACCTATGACACCAACCGCATCGAAGGCTCAACCCTCACACTCAGGGAAACAGCAGACCTCCTTGAAAAAGGCATAACCCCTGCTGCCCGCCCCTTAAGCGACGTAAAAGAAACCGAAATCCACAGGAATACATTCTACGAAATGCTGGATTACAAAAAAGACCTATCATTCAATACCGTATTGTATTTCCACAAAAAACTATTCAAGGACACAAAAGCTGACATTGCCGGGCTCATCAGGTCGCACCAGATAGCTATCTCAGGAAGCAAGTTCATGCCACCGTTCCCGGCAGAAATACACCCGTTACTCATGGACTATTTCAAATGGTACAATAAGAACAGGAACAACATGCACCCAGTGGAACTG
The DNA here is from genome assembly GCA_014237145.1 of ANME-2 cluster archaeon. Lineage (NCBI taxonomy): Archaea > Methanobacteriati > Methanobacteriota > Methanomicrobia > Methanosarcinales > ANME-2 cluster archaeon. Next base: position 11,752 of record JAAXOC010000036.1, on the reverse strand, counting down.
GCAGCCCTTGTCCACCTGAAACTCGTGACGATCCACCCCTTTGCTGACGGCAACGGAAGAATCAGCAGGCTCATGATGAACCTTGTATTGCACAGACACGATTACCTAATGCTCAATATCCACTATGAAACAAGGACAGGGTATTATAATGCACTGGAAAGGTCCCAGACCAAACAGGACGATACCATATTTTCACAGTGGTTTTTCAGGAGATACCTGAAAGAATACAAGAACTATCTCAAATAACCGGGCGGTAAAAAGTTCGGTGTTAGCATTACATACCAATCCAGCACAATCTTTGCGACCTGCACGCCCCACAGGCGTAGCAGGCACTCAACTCCGTAGGAGGTGAGTGTCCTTTGCGGTGAATTTATAAAAAGCACACCGCAAAGACCGCGAAGGACGCAAAGTAAAAGGAAGTATGAATATAACAAATAAAATGAAACTGCAAAATAACAATCCTAAATGGTGAACACAAATGCTTGACCCAACCCTCAAATCCAAGATCAACCAGCTCTGGGACAAATTCTGGAGTGGAGGCATCTCAAACCCCCTCCAGGCCATAGAGCAAATGTCCTACCTCCTCTTCATGAAACGCCTCGAAGACGAAGACATTGCACGGGAACAGGACGCACAGCTATCAGGCAAACCCCACCAGTCAATCTTCACAGGCAGTGAAGAATGCAAATGGTCAAAATGGTCCAACTACCCCGCCGACACCATCTTATATCATGTGCGGGACAAAGTATTCCCCTTCCTGCGCACCCTCGGCGGCGAAGACTCCCTCTATGAAATCTACATGAAAGATGCAGTATTCGCCATACCCACACCCTCCCTGCTCATTGAAGCCGTGCGCATAATCAACGACATGCACATCAAAGAGCAGAACAGGGACACCAAGGGCGACCTCTACGAATACCTGCTCTCAGAACTCAAGACCGCAGGCAAGAACGGCCAGTTCAGGACACCCCGCCATATAATCAGGATGATGGTGGAACTTGCAAACCCTTCTCCTGGCGACATCATCTGCGACCCTGCCTGCGGTACTGCCGGCTTTTTGGTTGCTTCCAATGAGCACATCCTGAAAAACAATACCTCATCCGAATTTATCAAAGTGGACGAAGAAGGGAATAAATACAACTTCAAGGGCGATAAGCTGAATCCTGACCAATACGAGGTGCTGCGGGAACATACCCTCCACGGCTACGATTTCGACCAGACCATGAGCCGCATTTCCCTCATGAACCTCATGATGCACGGCATCAACAACCCCCACATCAAGCAGATAAACACCCTGTCAGCCCGCTATGATGAGGAGAACCATTACACAGTGGTACTGGCCAACCCGCCATTCAAAGGCAGTATAGATGAATCAGAGATTGGCGGCAAGTTCACCATCAAGACAAAGAAGACCGAGATATTGTTCCTTGAACTTATGTACACCATGCTGCAAAGCGGCGGGAGGTGTTCGGTAATTGTGCCCGACGGGGTGCTCTTCGGCAGTTCAAGGGCGCATAAAGCCATACGGAAGAGACTGCTGGAGGAGTGCAGGCTGGATGCGGTAATCTCCATGCCCTCAGGGGTGTTCAAGCCCTATGCAGGGGTGTCTACCGGAGTGCTCTTCTTTACCAAGGGCGAGCCTACTAAGAAAGTGTGGTTCTATGATATGACCGCAGATGGGTACAGCCTGGATGACAAGCGGACGTTTATGGATGGGAAAGGGGATATTCCTGATATACTTGAGAAATTCGGGAGAAGGGAGAAGGAGACGTATGAAGACAGGAAAGCAAAATGCTTCTTTGTGCCGGTTGATGAGATTAAAGAGAATGATTACGATTTGAGCATTTCCAAGTATAATGAGATTGAATATGAGGAAATCCAGTATGAAAAGCCTGAAGTGATCAAGCAGAAAATCCTGGAACTGGAGAGTAAAATCACAAAAACGCTATCTGAATTGGAGGTATAACTTGATAAATATTGAGCTAAAAAAACAACATTGGTCAAATACCCAATGCATGAAGCATGAAACAATTCAAGATTAATATAGACATATATTTCACAGATTGCACTGATTTTCATAACAGTTTCTAAACAGTGAAAAATCCACAGCTTCCACTCTTTTTGTGCTTCGACTTCGCCTCTTGCAAACTATGATACTCCCTTTCCTTATATCAATATTGTACTTTCCAGTTTGACCGCATTAGGTTTTTTGCCAATTACCTAACATTTGTAGGGCAGGGTATTAACATACCTAATGCCTATTTTAGGGATACCTAAACATACGGATCTGTACGTGCATGATAATTATAATTGATAGAATGGATTGCTTGAAAAAGCAATATGAAAGGGTCTGCAAACAATGACCCGAAGTGAATATTTTCATAAAAGTATAATATATTTTTATAAACATGGTGCAGATCACAACCATAAAACAATCTTAAAAGGTGAAACAGGATGCGTTTAAACGATACAAATCTTTCACAGATGAAACCAGGGGAACCGGTCAGAATTATGGATATTGATGGAGGTCACGGGATCAGACAGAAACTGAACCTTAGAGGAATCTCTGAGGGCAGCATCGTGCGTGTGATATCCACCAACGGTCCGGTCACGATCGAAGTCGATCGAAATGTCCTTTCGATCGGGCGCGGGATGGCACAAAAGATCAGGGTTACGAGAGTGTGACAATAATGGAAAAGAAATTATCTGAGATGGAATACGAAGAAGAAGGAACCGTAACAGACATTGAAGGAACGTTACGAAAAAAAGTGGCTGGAATGGGCATCAGGGTTGGCAAGAAGCTGAAGATGATCACAAAACAGCCGGTGAAGGGTCCGGTAGTTGTGGTCGTTGATGAGGCAAGCACCTCCCTTGGACTGAATATAGCAGAAAAGATCATTGTGGAGACGAAATCGTGAAAGTCTTGCTGATGGGACACCCGAATGTGGGTAAACGCGTATTCTTCAACCGTTTGACAGGGGCGAATGTCACCGAGTCCAACTACCCAGGGACCACAGTTGATTTTACAAAAGGATATATGAAGATCGGGGGTGAGGATGCCGAGCTGATAGATGTACCAGGTACGTTCTCTCTTGATCCGAAGGATAAAGCAGAAGAGGTTGCTGTGGCAATGCTGCACGAAAATAAGGATGCGAAGGTGATCTGCGTTATCGATGCATCCAAAATAGAACGCGGGGTCTATCTGGCACTGGAAATACTTGAGGAAGGATATCCAATGGTGATCGCACTCAATATGTGGGATGCTGCAGTTGATAAGAATATCCGGATCGATATCAATAACCTGCAGCGGATCCTTGATGTTCCTGTGGTTCCGACTGTTGCGATCAGCGGCGAAGGGATAAAGGAACTCATATCAAGGCTAAAAGAGGCTAAACCTGTTGAAATCGATGACATTATCAGGAACGCGGGAGGCCTGACATGAAACTGACTATTGATCAGCGCTGGGATCTTATTGATAAGATCGCGAAACAAACCGTGACATTTGGAGAATACAGGCATACCTTAAAGGATGCGATCGGAGAACTCACGGTCAAGCCGTTTACAGGCATACCCATTGCGATTGCGGTCATGTATGCTTTCTGGAGCATATTCGGTTCGTTTGCAGGATTTTTCACAGACGGATTCTTTGTCAGACTATTTGATGCATACTGGCTGCCATGGCTCCAGGAAGTATTCCCGGGGCAGGGTGGATGGCTATATGCCATCATGGTCGATGCCGGGGGCATTGAGGGCGGTGAGTTCGTGCTTTCTGATAACTGTCTGGAGTCGTTTGGTGTGCTGACATCGGGCATATTCGTTGCAATCGGTGTTGTTCTGCCTGCGATAGTCATATTCTACCTGATGCTTGCGCTACTCGAGGATATCGGGTACATGCCGCGGCTTGCTGTCCTCATCGATACTATGCTGCACAAGATCGGTCTGCACGGGTATGCGATCGTGCCAACGATCCTCTCACTCGGGTGCAATGTGCCAGGTGTTACTGCGACAAGAATCCTTGAGACAAAGAAGCAACGGTTCATTATGATGACGCTCCTTGCCATATTCATCCCATGCGGTGCCCAGATCGGGATTATGCAGGATGTAATCCCGGGTCTTATGGGCTGGATTCTGCTCTATCTGATTATCGGGTACTTCATCTTCGGTTACATCTTAAACAAGATCGTTCCCGGAAAAGCTCCTGAGTTTCTGATCGATGTGCCGCCGTACCGGAGACCGATGCTGAGTAATATTGGAAAGAAGGTGTGGGGAAGGATCACAGGATTTTTCAAGGTTGCAATCCCATTCGTACTGCTTGGCGCTGCTATAGTGGGCGTTCTCTACCAGATCGGAGTCATCCGGTTCCTGGGTGATGCGCTCGCTCCGGTCTTTGTCGGCTGGTTCGGCGTGCCAAAAGAGACTGCAGGTCCGCTCATCGCTGCGTTCCTCAGAAAAGACCTTGCGGTTGCGCAACTTTCTGTAATCGAGATGACCGAGTATCAGATGATCACAGCAGTTGTGCTCGTCTCGATCTACTTCCCATGCGTTGCAACGTTTGCTATGATGCTGAAAGAGGGCTGGAAAGAGCTGCTTGGAGCAATGGCTGTTCTTGTAGTGGTCGTATTCGCTTATGGTGGACTGATACATCTGATAGGAATACTCCTGGGGGTGGCATAGATGGCTGGGAAATCATCGGTTGCAGCAATCTACTTTGCCATACTTGGAATCGTAACAACGGCATTCGGGATTGCTGACATACTGGTAACAGCAGGGGCGAGTGAATTCGCTTATGGCATTCTTGAGATACCGGGTGACATCTTCAGAGGTGGCTGGGGCGGGGTCATTGTATTCTTTGCAGGACTCTTCTATCTATCTGGCGCCAGGAATTTAGAAGATATCCATCAGTTTTCAAAAATTGTGATGGGAAGCATACTGATCTGGATCATGGCAGGGTGCGACATCTTTGCGATGATCACTGAATCGATACCGAGCTGGGAAGAAGAGACTGGGCCATGGTTCAACACGCTTCCGGACTTTATTGCGGCGTACGCACCGCCTTATGCGCCGGCAGTGTTATTGCTGCCGTTCTCGCTCGTGGTGGTATATTACATCCGCAAAAGGAATCAGGAGATCTAATGGTGAGGATATTATGACTGTGATGAAGAAGGTCCTGTCAGGAACTGTGAAAGGGGGTACTATCGACGCACTCGCCAGAGAGATGGATATGAATATATCCACTCTCCTGGCGATGATCGATTTCCTGGCAAGTGCAGGATATCTGGAAATAACAGGGTTGCAATGCTCTTGCCAAGCTTCGAACCTGTGCGAAAAATGCTGCGGCCCTAACAGCGGTTCGCAAACAAAGATGTATGCGTTGACCGTAAAGGGTGAACAGTTCCTTTCTTAGAGAACTCTGTGACTTCATCAATTTCAATGGAAACATTAAAAGCTTTCAGTTACTTAGGTATTTAGTATGCTAACTCGAAAAGGAGAAGACTACCTCGAAGCAATTCTCAATGTCACAGAAGATAAGGGATATGCTAAAATAAAGGACATAGCAGTCGCGCTGGATGTCAAGCCGCCAAGCGTTATTGAAATGGTAAAGAAACTTGATAAGATGGGTTTTGTTATATACAGGAAATACGACGGCATAACACTGACTGAAAAAGGAAGAGAGATCGCATTGATCATAAAGGATCGGCACGATACCCTTAAAGCTTTCCTGGAGATTATTAAAGTGCCTGAAAAAATTGCAGAGAAGGATGCATGTACAATGGAGCATGAACTGAATGCAATAACGACAAAACAGGTTAAAAATCTGGTTATTTTTGTAAAATCAGCGCCAGAATATCCTCAATGGCTTGAGCATTTTGAAAAATTCTGCATGACTGGAAAGCATCCATGTGAGGAAAAGACTCACAGATCGAAGTAAGTTCAAGGGTTATTAGATATTCCTGTTGATGGTAAGGCCTTACTCGATAATAACCTGTCAAAATCAATTTATAGTCTCCCGCCAGATATATAGAAGAATTCGAACCGCAGATACATGCAGATTGAAGGTTGTCGCTCACTGTTTCACCGCAAAGAGCGCAAAGTTCGCAAAGACATTGTAACCTTAACTTTGCGTACTTTGCGTGCTTTGCGGTGCAGTATATCATAAAATTTATATTTTAACAGCCATGGCCGCCGCTGGCAGCATCCAACAAGACCCGAGGCCACCGCAGGCACATCCCCCTTTCAACCATAGCTCAGCCAATGAGCACTTGTACCCGGTTCGCAGTACCATGACCGGGCAGCCAGGCAAGTGCAGGAAGTGGAGCAGTCGAATACAGATGACAGACGACAGGAAAAAGTATGAAGACAAATGAGTGAAGTAAATTATGGCAGGTGTAGAGACCTATTGGTCATTTGGAAGTTTAGTAAATCTCCTTCACATGAACGTTCATTATCTATGAAGTATAATCATATTATCCGGCATGATTCTCCAGTTCCCTGATGAGCATGCTGAGACCCGAACTGCGAAGGAAATGGCATGGTTTATTTCTGGTTTTACAAGCTTTTTTAATGTATCTGTATGCAGTGCGGCTGTTTATATCCACAGGACAGAATATCATATCTATTCCATCCACAAGGTTTTCTATTTCCTTTTTTCCCTGTATGCACCGCCCGCAATGGTAGCAGAATGTGCCACCAAAGGATTCGATCACTTCCTTATAGTGCGACGTGAGCGATTCCACTCCGCCAACATAAGCCACTCTCATGCCATTTAGATCAACACACTTCCCTCTATCTTCGGTAGCCGATTCTGAAAACTGTTCAATCTGTGTCGATTCATTGGATATCATATCACATGTTCGATTTCGTTCCAGCAGTTCACTGGTCAATGTCCCCACCTCTTCGGTCAAAAGATCGATCTCTTTCTTCATATCCTCGATCTGACCGAGCGCGTTCTCACCACCAAGTCTCTCGAAATCGCTTACCAATCGTCTGTTCAACTGTTTCTGCTCCTCTATCACAGTATTAATTCTTGATCTATCTTCTTTATCGGATTCGATATCAGATTTCAATTGCTCTATTTTCCATTCTGATCTGTTACACTTTGTTTGAAGTTTTTCGTTTGATCTCAGGGCATCATTCAGTTCTTTCATAACATACTCAGGTCTGCTATCAGGCAGTACTCTGCGAAGCGCATCATGGAATCGTAAAGCTCGATGCCCGTACATGTGTGTGACACCAAAAACTCCTGCCTCGATCTTGTCGATGTCTTCATGCTGATTGCGCACAGCAAACCAGATAAGAGCAGGAAGAGGGATATTCGTGCCGTTTTGGGTACCCGCAGCGTTTCTATCCTCGATGTATCTATAAATTTCCTTTTGGGATATGCGCTTGATATCTTCCCTGTATTCTTCAAATCGATCTTTCAGTATCTTATCCAGTTGTTTGGATGTTTTGTTCTGGGTGCCACATGCCTTAACAAGGCTGCCATGCATCTCAAAAGCCGTGATCCTGTCATGATTTAGTTTCAGTTTCTTGAAAATCTCAGACAGTTCCTTTTCATCGAATGTCAATCCAAGGATTGTACATACTGTTTGGTTCCTGAATTCCCATATCTTTCTTTCTGACAATGCATGCCTCCAATGATATTTGAGCCCGATTCATCATCGTGCTCATGTTTTTTTAGTCGACCAGCATCTTTTCAGCCAGACCGTGGCCGATAGTGATCAACTGCTCCCCCACCTTTGCAAGTATGTATGTGCCTCTTTTTGGGGTCGGCGCAGGCGTTTCTTTTCTGAGCAGGGTAATCTCGGCACCCTCTTTGAGTCCGAGTTGCTCAAACTTCTCTTTGATATGGATCCCACCAACGATCTTTTCCACCGCTGCTTTTTCGCCCTCTTCCAGGTAGTTGATCTGGATGGATTTTTCCTCCCTGGTCACAAACACCTTCGATGCCTGGCCCTCACCCATTCTCATTTCCCCATCCTCGATGGAAAACACCATGGTGCGATCCGGGACATGGCGCAGGAATGTAAGTTCGCTCCCTTCCATGATGCCATATTCAGAAAGAAAATCTTTGAAATCCTTTCCACCCTCAATTGATATGACAGTTCCTTTATCTCCTTCCTCTTGTCTCAGCAGTGGAAGCATCTCTCCCCCCTTCTCCACATAGATCTTATCAGCCCATCCGCGGGCTATGACGATCTCTTGATCTCCCACTGCCAGGGAAATGGGTCCCCAGTGCACATGCACTGGCTCGGTTGCCACTACATTGAGTTCAACTCCTTCCTTTACACCGAGTTCCTCAAGGTGCTCTTTGACATCAAGACCACCTGTGATCTCCTTAACCACCGCCATAGTTTCAGGCTCTACATCTTTCAATGATTTCATTTTATATCTCTCAATTTTTGATCTATTGACCTTATAGGTTTGATTCTATGATGTGTCATTAGGTACGCAAGTAATCTTCCCGAATAAAATTAGGTTTATTCAAAAAACCGAATTCTTTCCCCCTGATGATCCTGACAGGATCCTCTCCTGAAATGAGCCGTCTTCTTATCATGTTCCTTGCACGACGGTATTCGTTCATTCTTTTTTCAGATACTACTGGGTCTCCATATATCCGCCACATTCCGTATTTTGTATGCCGGAGGGAATTGAGTCCCATAAACCCCTTAACATCCTTTAGTGGAATGCCCAGGAATACCCCGATCTCCGGAGGGCACCCGACCGTGGCATACCTGCGCCTGAGCATACTCAATGCATGTTCGATGGAATCAGACTCATATCCGCATTCAGACAGGAATTTATTGTATCCACTTCAAATCTAAGGGTAATTTAAAAATTATTAGACAGGATTGACAAGATCGACAGGATACGAGGCAACATTAATATCCTGTAAATCCGGTCAAAATACCATGCTTTTTGAAGTGGATACCACGGCAGCTCTTCTGCATCAGCATCAGGAAGACCCAGAGGTATGATTATGATTTGCGCCTGCTTTGGATTTGATGGTGGTTTTTTAGATTAATATTCATAAATTCGAGCATGAATTAGCCGTATGTGCAGCCTTCACCAAACAAAAACCAAATTTTGATCAAATTTGTGTTCCCTTTTCAATGATCCTTACGAAATCAACAAATGTGTATTTTTTGTACCGCTTCTTTCCGGTAATCTCTGTTAGAATGTTCATTTCTTCAAATTTTGATGTTAATTTATTTGCTGCCTGACGACTTATTCCAATCAGTTGCGAGATCTCGGTGACTGTTATTACAGGGTGGTCAAAAAGTATATCGATCAACTTTACTGCATGAACTCCTCCAACATTGTTTTCAAGCAATCTTTCAATAAGATTTTGTTTTAGTTCTATTATTCGTTTTGCCGTATCGATCGAATCATTTGAGACTTCGATCACGCCTTTTAAGAAAAATGTCAGCCACTGTTCCCAATCCCCTTTTGATCGTACATCATTTAAAGTTTCATAATATAGGTTTCGATTTTTCTTTAAGTAATAACTAAGATACAATAATGGTCTTGATAAAAGCCCTTTCCAGTACAGATAAAAAGTTATTAACAATCGTCCCATTCTGCCATTTCCGTCCAGATAGGGATGTATTGTTTCAAATTGTGAATGTATCAAAGCGATTTTAATGAGTGATGGGATGTTGTCAGAAGTTTGAATAAAATCTTCAAGCTCTGACATTAGTTCTTCTACATATTCAGGTGGCGGAGGAACATAAACAGCATCATGAATTGTACCGCCACCGGTACCTATCCAATTATGAAAATCTCTTAGTTTTCCAGGAAGCTTGTTAGTGCCTCTTGTGCCTTCGATCAGTATCTTGTGGATGTCATTTATGAGTTCAGGAGATAGGTTATCAGACCCAAGATTATCAATGCCATGGTGCATTGCTTTTATGTAATTCATAACCTCTCGAATATCGTTGATATTTTCTTTTGGTTCCAATTTTGCTTCAAATTCTAGAACACCTTTTAGTGAAGCTTGTGTTCCTTCGATCCGGGAACTTAATAGTGCCTCTTTTTTAATGTACATGGCAACAAAAAGATCAGGATTGGGAAGTACTTGCGTAACCCCATCCAATCTTGCTAAAGCCCCATCTGCTTTTGAAAGCAATAATTGGAGTTCATCATCGATTACCAGATCCTCCGGAGGCAGTGGATTAGGTATGAATGATTCGTATCCGGCATTTTGAAGAACAAAAATTCCTGCTCTATTGTCCTTCGTTTTATTTCCCATGATAAATTAGATGATCTAAAGTGATATAAACCTTATTTTAAGTCAATGAAAGTTTACTTAAAATATAGATTCTCATGTAAGTCAACAATAGTTGTCATACAGACGTTGAAACGTTCTAAGTCATCGGGGGTTGAATTACCAATGGGGATTCAGAGTGGGCTTTCATCAATCCTACTTTCTGCTTCCCTGTCTTGAACTTTGCGCACACACTCTGTTTGCGCAGAACTCACGCGCATCCTTATCCTGCTCTTTTACACGTATCATTCGCCAGCCACACTTCTCACACACTTTCTTGAGTATGGTCAGCCGCCCGTTCTTTGGCAATGACCGGGTGTGACCGCAGCGTTTGGTGCATCCGAGAAAGCGCGTGTTCTTTGATGTAATGTTTATCAGGAACATGTCCCCATCACATTCCGGGCACGCCCCTATAATTTCAGGCGGAAAACATTCCTTTTCCATATCACAGTTGAAGCACGGACCGATACCCAATGCCCAGTGGTATTTGTTCCCAACCTTAGCGACGGCAACACCACCCATTTTGCACTTGCGGCTTCGCAAAATGTTAATGGCACCCACTTTTGGCAAGGAATATGTGTTCTTACACTGCGGGTATCCGGTACATCCGACAAATCGCCCTTTGTCTGTCGTGATCATCCGAAGCACTCGTCCACATTTCGGGCACTCTCCTACGTAGTTCTTTTTGTCAACAACAACGGTTTCATCCCGGATCGTGCCTGCAAGCTGGGATACAAGTTCATTCCTGTTTGATGTTAGTTGCGAGTACATCTCCTTGATCAGTGTCGTGCCCTCAACAAGCGATGCTTCAAAATCCTTTTCACCATTTTCCACTTCCTGTATGAGTGATTCAATACGGGCGCGTATGTCTGGTTTGACAAGTATCGGGACTGAGTTGTTCAGGGCATCCATGAGCGTAAAACCTGTCTCAAGAATGAAAACTGACTTGCCTTTTGTCTCAAAATAACCACGCTTTTTGTTTGTTGCGATATGCGAGGGTGCGGTCGCTTTAGTGCCAATGCCGTGCTTATCCATCAGTGTGAGCAGTTCGGCTTCGGTCAACTTATTCGGAGGTGATGTCCTGGATTTCTTATTTGTGATCCTCTTTATGCCAACGTTCTGTCTTTCTTCTACAAGTGGCAGGAGTTTATCGTTTTTCGTCTCGAACGGGTACACTCGAAGCCAGCCAGCGTTTTTTTGTACCGAACCAGTTGAATCGAATATCTCATCCTTTACTGTTATTTCAAGGCGGGTCTTCTCAAATAGTGCCGAATGCATGAGGTTTGCAAGGAAATGACGGACTATGAGGTCGTATATCTTCCATGCATTCGACAATCCGATCGCTTTTTCAATATCTGTCTTTGATACATAATGTACCGGGTGAATTGGTGGGTGGTCATGTCCATCCCTTTTTCCGTTTTTGGATATAATTTCCCCTGAAAGGATGGAAAGTGCATATTCTGCATACACTCCTTTTGTAAAACTTAC